>JAFPYT010000226.1 GCA_017394445.1 Bacteroidales bacterium
ATGTCGCTTACGGCTGCAAAATTCACGGTATCAACAAGATACGACAATTGCGCAAAATCGTTCGTCATTACCTCAGAGTGGTTGGTCTTTGGGACGAGGTGAAAGACCGTCTCCGTGCCCCTGCCGTGCGTCTTTCCATCGGTCAGCAACAGCGACTTTGCCATGCCCGCAGCCTTGCCGTTGAGCCTGAATTTATCCTTGCCGACGAAGCCACATCTGCCCTCGACCCCGTTTCGAGTCGCACCGTGGAGGATTTGTTCGTGAAACTCAAAGAGCAATATTCTATCATTATGGTAACACATACTCTGCGTCAGGCAATGAGAATAGCCGATTACGTTGTTTTTATCTATTTGGGCGAAGTAATTGAATGTGGCGACGCAAAAGAGGTTTTCAAAAATCCTAAGCACGACCTCACCAAGAAATATTTGCAGGGGGCGTTTAGTTGATTTTTTTCTACAATCTTTCATAGAATGTAATAAGAGTGGTAAAATAATTCTCAATAATTAGTCAATATTAGATAAAATTACCAAAAACTCATTTTCTCTTGGCGTAATATTCTACCGTATGTAATTTTGCGCCGTAATAAAAATTTAAACACAATCAAAAAATTTCAAAGAAAATGAGTGAAATTAGACAAATTGCAATTTACGGCAAAGGCGGTATCGGCAAATCAACTACAACACAGAATCTTACCGCCGGATTGGTAGAACACGGAAAAAAAGTAATGGTAGTGGGTTGCGACCCCAAGGCCGATTCTACACGTCTACTTTTGGGCGGATTGGCACAAAAAACTGTTCTTGACACTATTCGCGACGAGGGCGAAGATATAAGTCTCGATAGAATTATGAAGACTGGTTTTGGCGGCACACGTTGCGTAGAATCAGGCGGACCAGAACCCGGCGTGGGTTGCGCAGGTCGTGGTATCATCACCTCGATCAATATGTTAGAGAATCTCGGAGCATACACCGACGACCTCGATTATGTTTTCTACGACGTGCTTGGCGACGTTGTCTGTGGTGGTTTTGCAATGCCTATCCGCGAGGGAAAAGCCAAAGAAATTTACATCGTGGCTTCGGGCGAAATGATGGCTCTTTATGCCGCAAACAACATTGCCAAAGGTATTTCGCGTTATGCAAAAACTGGCGGCGTGCGTCTTGGAGGTATCATCTGCAACAGCCGCAAGGTAGACCACGAACTTGACCTTTTGCGTGCTTTTTCAAAGGAACTTGGCACTCAATTGCTTTACTTCGTACCTCGTAATAATATTGTGCAACACGCTGAAATTCATAAACAAACGGTTATTCAATACAAACCAGATTCAGATCAAGCACAAGAGTATAGAAATCTTGCCAAAGCAGTAATCGACAATCAAAGTTTTGTAATTCCTACCCCTATGACCCAAGAACGTTTGGAGGAAATACTTATGGAATACGGCTTTATGGATTCTGCCGATGACTATAAAATCTAAGAAAATGTACAAAATTGCAGTGGCAACATCCGACGGCGTAAATGTGGATTTGCATTTCGGCAGCACCGAGGTATTTTTGATTTACAAAGCCGAAGGTGAAAAGTTTTATTTTTTGGAGAGCCGCCGCGTTATTGACTCTGCCAACGCCCAAAAAACAGGCTGCAACTGTGGCGAAGGCGGAGGAAACGGTTGCGGAAACGGCGGTGGCAATGCCTGCGGCGGAGGCGAAAAATCCGAAGCCGTAGAAATTCTCTCCGACTGCCGCGCGATAGTTTGCGCCAAAATCGGTAGAAACATTCTCAAACAGTTGGAACTCCGCGCCATATCTTCGTTTGATGTTTCCATTCCTGTAAAAGAGGCACTTGAAAAGATTGTAACTTATTACAACAAAGTGGATAACCGTCTTTACGGGGCTAAGAATAAATAAGATTGTTTGTATTTTTATCGTCAAAAAGGCACGTTTTCGAAAAAAAACGTGCTTTTTTTATGAAAAAATTTTTTGTGACGATTTTATAGTGTTATTTGTCATCATAATGGCCATACGCCGCCAATACTAACACTCTGATTTCATTGTCGTTGACGGTATATACCAAGCGATGTTTCTGTGTAATGCGTCGTGACCATTGACCCGCACGGTCGCCTGTCAAAGGATGTGGTTTTCCTGTGCCTGTGTAAGGGCTGTCAACCAACTCATTAAGAAGTTTAACCGCTTTTTCAAATGATTTTGGTTCACTTTTGCGCAAACGTTTCAAATCTTCTTCCGCCTGCGGCATATATTTGATTTTGTACATAATTACAGACTATTTAACCAAGCGTTCATTTCTTCTTTTGACGAAAACTCCCTTCCCTCGCCGCGTTCTGCCTGTTGCATAGCACGGTCTATTTTGGCGAAATATTCCTCCTTGGTCATAAGGGTCTCGTCCTTCTTCTTTTGAGCGATTTTTTTGAGGTATGTTGCCGCACGTTTCAAAAGACCTTCGTCTAATGAAATCACACTCAAACTGTTGTAAATGTCTGCGTTAAGTTGTAATGCGTTCATAATAATGCCTTTTTCGTTATTATTCTCCGCAAAGTAAACAATTATTCTTGAAATTTACAAAAATAATAATCATTCCTCTTCTTTTTTGTAGATTGTGCCGGAATACCACAAGGTGTCAATATCGAAATCTACGCATATTTTGATATTGTCAATGTAACTGTATGTTGTATAGTTGTATCCTTTTTGGCAGAACATTCCATTATCACACCAATAGTCAATTCGTATAGGACGGTTGAGTGTATCGTATTCAGTACTTGTATAACCACAATTTCGCGAAGTATAGGTTGCTATTAAAGTATCGTTTCGGTAATTAGAGTCTTTGTAATAGTAAATTCTGTGGTATCTGTCTTTTGGGGTATGGGAATTTTCTATTTTTTTGTATTTTCTATATTTGTAAAAAATCTTTTTTTTATCAGTACCTTTGATTTTAATCAGTCTATTTTTCCTATCATATTTATTTTTGTAACTAATTGTATCTGAATGTTCGTAAGCAATTTGATTGTTCAGATACGAAATAAAAATTTTTGTACTTAACGATCCGTGATAATCGTATTGATAAATGTAGTGTATGTTATTATCTTTTTCTTCAATAATCTTGTCTCCAAGATATGTTTTTTTAATGCCAAATTTATCCTTATAAATCATAGTGTCGCCCGAATAAGTATAAGTTCCAATAGTATCTAAAATTGTAAAATGAAGAGGGAACGATATATCAAAGGGAATATCTTCTCCTTCCTTTGAGTTTTTAAACCAATTATCTACACGTTTGAAATCTTCTTCGGTGTACATCCCACGGGTACAACTAACACTAATCGTATACAACGGCTTATTCCAATCAACTTTCTGTGCCACAGCCGATTGAACGATAAATATTGATATTAAAAAAAGCAATATATTTTTCATAGCGAACCATCTTTTTTTGCAAAGAAAACAACAATTTCTATAATTTCCAAAACTATTTTATTCTTCAAAGTCCTTTATTTCATCTTGATAACGATAGATTAATCTATAATTATCATCAAATTTAGACAAATTTACCAAACATCATCATCTTCTTGGACAAAATATCCACTCCCTCTACCTTTGCACCATAATTAAATCATAACAAACAATACCATAATGGCAAACAGAATTAATTTGAATATGACCACCGTTGAAAACCGCGAGTTGCGCCTCGGCACAATTATCGGTTGGGACGGTTCGGCTAAGGAACTTATCCGTCAGTCGGCTTACGAC
>JAFPYT010000227.1 GCA_017394445.1 Bacteroidales bacterium
AAGAGGGTACTGTTATTGACTTTAAGTTTGAGTATTTCAATACAAGTTGTTCTAAGTGGCTTATTACCATTACAAAGGAACTCAAAACCCTTTACGAAAAAGATCCTTCAACGCAAATTAATTGGTATTACGAGGACGATGACGTGCTCGAATACGGCGAAGTAATCTGCGACCTTGTGGATATTCCTATCAATATGATTGATATGGAACCAGAAGAGGAAGAATTGTAATTGGTTATAGTGGTTATTTGATTATTATGAGACGGATTCCTTGGCTCGACTGCGGATTCCGTTTTTTTTGTTCCTATACTTTATGACAGCTAACTATCTAAAAGACTTTATTCAGCAACTCAGCAATATAGGCGAACTGAAAACTATCGATTGCTTTGTTGACCCCGTGCTTCAGATATCTGAGTTTACCGACCGCGAGTGCAAGCAGCCCGGCGGCGGCAAGGCTCTTTTGTTTACCAACACCGGCACCGATTTCCCCGTGGTTACCAATATCTACGGCAGTGTGAGTCGTATCTGCGCCGCCCTCCGCTGCAAAAATCTGAGCGACAAGGAAAATGAGATCAAGCATTTTTTTGAAATGTTTACTGCTCCTAAGGACACTCTTGCTAAGAAACTATCCACGCTGCCTAAGTTGGGACAGATAGCTGGATTTTTCCCGAAAGTGGTTTCTGGGCGTGGTGATTGTCAGCAAGTGGTGATGCAGAATCCCGACCTTTCAAAAATTCCTGTGCTGAAAACTTGGCCATGCGATGGCGGACGTTTTATTACTCTGCCAATGGTCAACACCAAAGACCCACTCACAGGTATCCGCAATCTGGGTATGTATCGTGTTCAGATTCTTACCGAAAACACCACGGCTATGCATTGGCATCGTCACAAAACAGGAGCTCGCCATTACGAGGTTTATAAATCGCTTGGCAAAAAAATGCCTGTTGCCATAGCCATAGGCGGCGATCCTGTATACGCATATTCTGCCACTGCGCCTC
The DNA here is from genome assembly GCA_017394445.1 of Bacteroidales bacterium. Classification (GTDB taxonomy): domain Bacteria; phylum Bacteroidota; class Bacteroidia; order Bacteroidales; family UBA3824; genus UBA3824. The sequence goes on from JAFPYT010000227.1 coordinate 998, forward strand.
TACCCGACGGTGTTGACGAGTATCTGCTTGCTGGTTTTTTGCGTCACAAGCGTGTAAACCTTGTAAAATGTATTACTCAACCCGAAATTGAAGTGCCTGCCGATGTGGATTTTGTAATTGAGGGCTATATCGACCCAAAAGAAGACCTTGTTTACGAAGGTCCTTTCGGTGATCATACTGGTTTCTATTCGCTTGCCGATTATTATCCAAAGGTTCACGTTACGGCAATAACTCACCGCAAGGATGCTATTTATCCTGCTACAATCGTAGGTATTCCGCCTATGGAAGATGCTTATATTGCCGTTGCCACTGAGCAGATTTTTAAGTTTCCTATCAAGGCTGCTTTTGTTCCCGAATTAGAAGATATGCACATGCCCGACTGCGGTGTGCAGCACAATATTGTTATTGCAAAAATCCGTCAGCAGTATCCCGGCAATGCCGTTAAGGTAAAAAATGCACTTTGGGGCGCTGGGCAGATGATGTTTAACAAAATATTGATTGTTACTGATACCGATTTGCCTTTGACATCTTACAGCCAATTGTTTAAAGATTGTTTGCAATATTTTGAACCTCAGCGCGATGTGTATATCGATAGGGGAGGGGTGTCGGATGTGTTAGACCATTCGTCGCGTACCTTTGCTTGTGGTGGAAAACTTATGTTGGATGTTACAGCAAAAGATACAAAATCTGCGCCTTGCCCCAATAATATTGATACCGAGAATATTATCAACCAATATTCTGAAATCGCAAATATTGATACATCGTTGCTTTCGCTGGGAATTTCGGTTGCTATTATATATATAAGGTGTAAGCAAAAAAACACCGTTCGCCGTATAGCCGAAAATATAGGCGCAGCGTTAGGTGTAAAAATAATTCTATTTGTGGATAATGGATTGCCGCACAATGATATTAATGCAGCCTTATGGTATTCAGCCGGAAACATTGACCCCGCAACCGATTGTTATATAGTTGACAATCAATGCGGAGGCTGTCTCTGTGCCGATGCCACTGCCAAAACCTTGTCTGCCGATGGATTTACACGCCAATGGCCCTCCGCCGTGGTAATGGATTCCAAAACCGTGGCGGAGGTAGACGCTATGCAGAAAGAGGTATTTGGCGAAATAATTTCCTCGCCATCGCAGAGGTTTAAAACGCTATGTGGTGATGAGGCGGTGAAATATTGGAACGCGGACGGCTCGTCCGCAAATTAGGCAGGCGGGTCGCCTGCTCCCCATTACTCAACAAACTTATAACCAACTCCTTTGACGGTGCGGATATAGTCCTCGCCGATTTTTTCGCGGAGTTTGCGGATATGCACGTCGATAGTGCGGTCGCCAACCACGATGGTATCGCCCCAGATGGTATTGTAGATCTCGTCGCGGGTAAATACTTTTTCGGGTTTAGAGATGAGCAACAGTAACAACGAGAACTCTTTGCGAGGCAACGAAAGTTCTTCGCCATTGTGAGTTACGGTGTATTTCTCCTTGTCGATGATTAGGTCGCCAAGAGTGATTGTCGACGATTCGGTTTCGGTAGTTTCGCCATCTTCGCTAAATCCAAAACGTTTGAGCAATGCTGTAACGCGGCTGATAAGCACTTTTGGTTTGATTGGCTTAGAAATGTAGTCGTCGGCACCTGCTTCAAAACCAGCAATTTGCGAGTAATCTTCGCTGCGGGCGGTTAGGAATGCGATAACCGATTTTTTGAGGGCGGGAATCTTGCGCATCTCTTCGCATGTTTCAATACCGTCCATCTCGGGCATCATCACGTCCAAGATTATCAAGTGGGGTACAATTTCTTTAGCCACCTTTATAGCGTCTTTGCCATTAGAGGCGGTAGTAACTTTGAACCCAGCTTTGGTAAGGTTGTACGACAGAAATTCGAGAATGTCCTCTTCGTCGTCTACCAAAAGGATTTTGTAATTGTTTGATGTTTTTGCCATTTTATTCTGCTTTTTTTAGTGTGAACGAGAAAGTTGTTCCTTCGTTTATTTTGCTTTTAACGGTTATGAGTTCGCCGTGGGCTTCGATAATGTGTTTTACAATCGAAAGTCCGAGACCTGTGCCCCCGGTTTGAGAACTGCGGCTCTTGTCAACGCGGAAAAATCGTTCGAAAACTCTTTGCAAGTGGCTTTCTTCAATGCCAATTCCGTCGTCTTGAACCTCAATGAGCCATTTGTTGCCAATGTCAAATAGTCCTATAGTGGTGTGGCCATTTTCTTTGCCGTAGTTGATAGAGTTTACCACGAGGTTTGACAGCACTTCGTATATTTTTTCTTTGTCGCCTTTGCACATTGCTGCGCCCGTGGGAGCCGATGACAGCGAGAGTGTTATGTTGCGAGTTTTGGCTTTTATTTCGTAAAACTCTATAACGTCCTCGATACTTTTCTTTATATCGAAATTTTCGATAATAAGTTTCAACGCACCCGCCTCAAATTTTGAAATTGTGCTAAGGTCTTCCACTATTTTTATTAACCTTGACACGTTTTTTTCAGCGCGGTTGAGGTATTTCATATTTATATCTTGGTCTTCTAATCCGCTATCGATTAGAGTGTTGATATATCCTTGAATGTTAAATAGCGGGGTTTTTAATTCGTGCGACACATTGCCGAGAAACTCCTTGCGGTATTTTTCGTTGTCTTTGAGCAGGGCAATTTCGCGTGTACGGTCTTTAGCCCATTTTGCCACGTCTTCGTTTACCTCGGCTATTATAGTGTCGAGACTCATATCGGTTTTTTCTTTGTCGTGCTCTTTGTCGTGTTCTTTTTCGCTTGTGGGCGCTACGGGTGTGCCAGCTGCGTATACCCGGGCAATGTTGCCAATAATGATTTTTTGAAACATCACGTAAAGCAACACAGCCTGCACCACAAAAAGCAAAATCAGCATCACCACCTCTATGGGTTTGATACCGCTGCTAATCATCATTGCTATGGCTTCAAGTGCTGTAAACAGCGCAGACGCCGCTACCGATAGTATTATATGCCTCTTCTTGTCCATTTTTGCTTAATTTTTGATAGGCAAATTTAATAATAAAATAATAAACGGCAAATTTTGGTTAAAATTCTTTTTTGACTTCTAATCCCAAAATGCGGCAACCATTATGTGTAATGAGTATGTCGTCTTCTATGCGGATGCCTCCAAAATCGCTGTAAGTGAGTGCTTTATCGTAATTTATAAAGTCGGTAAAACGCTTTTCGGCTTGCCATTTTTGCATTAAATAAGGTATAAAATAAATGCCGGGTTCGTTGGTGAGGGTCATATTTTCTTCTAATCCGAGGGCGTAACGCAGGTTGCTGAGTCCAAACTGGGTGCTGCGCTTGGTGTTTTGGTTGTATCCAAAATTGTCTTCGCCGAGGTTTTCCATATCGTGAACGTCGAGACCGATGAGGTGTCCAATGCCGTGAGGAAAAAACAATGCGTATGCCCCCTGGCAGATAATGTCGTCGGTGCTGCCTTTGAGCAATCCAACATTTTTTAATCCTTCGGTAATAACGCGGGCTGCAGTAAGGTGCACGTTGAGCCATGTTTCGCCGGGTCGGGCTGTCTTTAAGACTGCTTTTTGCGCATCAAGCACAATGTTGTAAATCTCTTTTTGCTGAGCAGAAAACTTGCCTCCAACAGGTACAGAGCGGGTCATATCGCCGGCGTAATGGCTGTCGGTTTCGGCACCAATGTCGGCAAGGAGTATTCTCCCTTTTTGCATAGGCTCTTTTGAGGCGTAAGGTTGATGAAAAATTTCGCCGTGGGTGGTTACAATTGGAGGAAACGAGTAGAAATAACCCTCTTTGAGAAAAATTCTGTATAATGATGCACGAATCTTTTTTTCGGATTCGCTACAAGCTGGATTGGTAACTGTGTCTATTACAAACTGTTCCATAATACCAGTAATGCTTGCGGCGCGTTCTATCTCTGCAATCTCTTGAGGCTCTTTTATTTTGCGCATTGAGGCTATGGCGCTAATCAGTGCGGGTGAGTTTTCTTTTGAGTTGGCAGAAATAATTGATTTTACAAAATTTTCCACCTTGCTTTGATATGGTTTTAGATAATGAATAATGGCATTATGGCATAATAAATTGCTTATTTGCAAAAGGTTACCAGTATTTTTTATTCCCGTCATTTGGGCATATTGCTCAATGGTAGGAGTTTCTCCTGTCCAAATAATATCATCAGGTGTGGGATTATTACCAAAAAGATATTCATTGCCGGTGTCGCAATCCAAAACGGCGCATAATTCGGGAGCGTCGATACCTATATAATATAAAAAGGTGCTGTCTTGCCTAAATGGGTAGGTATTGGATGCATAATTATAAGGTGTTTCAAAATTTCCGGGTAAGAGAATAATTCCGTTGCCCACACTTTTCATCAATTTTTGTCGCCGAATGGCGTAAGTTTCTTTGTTAAACATAGTATTCGCAATGTTAAATTTTCGGAAAAATATACAATTTTCTTATTTTTTGCAAAAAAATGCGCGAAAAAATAATTTTTGGGCAAGGCTTTTGCAAAAAAGATAAATGTAAACTATTAAAACTCTAATATCATGCCGTACAGAAGATTACCAAATACCGACGCAGCCCGAGTAAGAGCACTAAAACGCGCTCTTGAACTTGGTAAAAAATATTCGCCCGAAATGCTTGCTTTCAAACAATCTACATTAAACAAGATTTTGGCGTTTCTCCCTGTTTTTGAGCAGGCTATACTAATGCAGAAAGAATCTCACACCCGTCAGGTTACCAATAGCAACGAGTATTCATCGGCGTTGAAAAAGGCGCGGTTGTATATTTCGCACTTTATACAGGTGTTTAACTTTGCCATTGTGCGTGGCGAAATCAAACCCGAGGCTCGTAAGTTTTTTGGTATCAATCCAAAAGATTCGCGCGTGCCCGACCTTGCCACCGAAGCCGAAGTGATAGAGTGGGGCAAACGCATTATCAAGGGCGAAAACGACCGCATTGTAAAGCGCGGCACTCCAGTGCTCAATCCCAAAATTGCCGTTGTTAAGGTATATTTCGACGAGTTTGTAGAAAAACTCAATTTTCAAAAAATGCTCCAAAGCATCAGCGTGAGGGCTAATGCCAAGGTTTCGGAGATGCGTCCCGAATGTGATGCGCTCATTACCCAACTTTGGAACGAAATTGAAAACTATTACAGCGACGAAACCCCCGCCCGCAAGCGCGAACAGGCATCTTACTACGGAGTTTCGTATGTATACCGTCCCCGTGAGCGTGCTGCGGGTCAATTGTCAGCCGCCTCGTAATGTTTTACGTAAACAGACGGTCGTCGGTATTGTGCTGCCTGCTTGGTACTATGGTAACATTGGCAGGATTTATCGGATTGATTTGCTATGGCTTTTCGCGTTCGAGTCAAAGGCTCGACGGCATATTGCTTACCACTGCCGACGCACTTCCAAGGGTTTTGGAGCGGCACGGTCAGGCTTGTGTGCTTGCCGACATTTATTCCGACGACGAACTTTATATGCCCGACCTCCACGAGCGTGTGGTAAAAGGTGCTGTTACGCTTGTTGTGCGATGGTCTGACGGTAGCGAAAACGTGCTTTTGGATTGGCACGGCGGAGCAAAATTTCTTAAAGCAGTTTCCGACGGCGACTCGGTGGCAACTGCCATTCCTGCCGAATGTGTGGAATGTGAATTAGAATTGGTAGAAAACCCTGAATCTGTGCGACTTGTATCCGAAGGCAACCGAGTTTCAGCCACCTATTGCGGCAAGAGTTATTCGCTTGGCGGACGAGCTGTAAAAGGTTCGCCCACAGTGGTTCTCCGTCGCGAATATATGCGTTATGGCAGTCGTGTGGCACTTGTATACGATAAGGTAAAAACCGGCTACTACTCAGGCAGCAACTATAAGGTATCGCGCATAACATCATATCAGACAGCAAAACAGCGCCGTGCCACCATCACCGGCGGAACTGTAATGTTCATACTGCTGATAATGATTGGCGTGGCGCTGTTTTTTGTGCCGGAAAGGAAGTATAAGGGCTAAATGGTAATTCCCTTTATCGCCTTATCAATCCTTTTTATCGATTCTTCTTTGCCTAACTGCTCTAAAATATCGAAGATGTGCGGGCCTTTACATTCTCCGCAGAGGGCAAGGCGCATAGGGTTGAGCACTTTGCCAAACGATAGTTCGTTGGCTTTAATCCATTCAGATACAATGGTTTCGATATTTTTTGATGTAAAATCGTTTATACCTTTGAGCACATCGGCGGCTTTGGTAAGTATTTCGGGAGTTTCGGCTTTCCAAAATTTCTTTACGTTTACCTCGTCGTATTTTTCAGGTTCGATAAAGAAGTATTCCGATTCGTGCCAAAGGTCGTGAGTATATTTAGCGCGGTCTTTTACAAGTTCGCAAATCTGCTCGGCACGGTCTTGGGGAACGTCGATACCTGCGGCTTTGGCGTCTTCGATAAGGTAAGGTGCAAGAGTCTTAGCCGATGAGCGTTCGATGTACTGCTTGTTGAACCATTTATTTTTCTCAGGGTCGAATTTTGAGCCAGCTTTATTAACGTGCTCAAGTGTAAACAGTTGGCAGAGTTCATCTTTTGAAAATATCTCTTGGTCGGTATTACCTGGATTCCAGCCTAATAGAGCCATCATATTAATAAAAGCTTCAGGTAAGAAACCGTACTCTTTATAGCCCTTTGAAAATTCGCCGGTTTTTGGGTCGGTCCAGTTCATCGGGAACACGGGGAAACCAAGACGGTCGCCGTCGCGTTTGCTGAGTTTGCCTTTGCCGTCGGGTTTGAGAATGAGGGGCAAGTGTGCAAACTGCGGCATTGTATCCTGCCAACCAAAAGCACGGTATAATAAAAAGTGTAATGGCAAGCTTGGCAACCACTCTTCGCCACGGATAACGTGCGAAATCTTCATCAGATGATCGTCAACTATGTTGGCAAGGTGGTATGTGGGCATTCCGTCAGATTTGAACAGAACTTTGTCGTCAAGTATAGAAGTGTCGGCGTTGATTTCGCCGCGGATAATATCGTGAAGAACGAGTTTTTCGTTTTCGGGCATTTTAAAACGGATAACATACTGCGCACCGCTGTCTAACAAAGCCTTTACCTCGTCGGCAGGCATTGTAAGGCTGTTTTTCATAGTGTTGCGAGTGGCAGGGCCATAACTCTGCACCGGAGCTTTTTCGGCTTCGAGTTTTTTGCGCATGGCTTCCAATTCTTCGGGAGTATCGAAAGCGTAATAAGCGTTACCGCTATCTACCAATTGCATAGCGTATTGACGGTAGAGGTGTTTGCGGTCGCTCTGGCGGTATGGACCATATTCGCCGCCTTTGATATCGCTCTCGTCTACATCGAGACCGATCCATTCCAACGATTTCACTATATATTCCTCAGCACCGGGCACAAAGCGTGTCTGGTCGGTGTCTTCGATTCGGAGAATAAACTTTCCGTTGTGCTTGCGGGCAAACAGATAGTTGAATAATGCGGTGCGCACGCCGCCGAGATGCAGTCCTCCTGTTGGACTTGGCGCAAATCTCACTCTTACTTCTTGGTTTTCCATTATTATTTCTTGAGATATTTTGTTACAAGATAATCGTCCTTCATCAGTTTTTTCACGCGTTCGAGTTCTTCGGGAGTGTTAACCGAGAAGGTAACTTCATCGGTCATGCTCATACGCACGAGGTAGCCAGTTTCGAGCACGCGGAGAAGGTCAATACATTCGGTGATTTCGAGTGGCGACGGAACAGCAGAGTTGAACTCTTCGATAAAGTCTCTACGAAAAACATCAATACCGAGTAGTTTTAATCTTGGACAAGCGTTAGTGCCGCGGATAGGCGAGGGGATAGGTTCGCGCGAAAAGTAAAGGGCATTGTTGTGGCAGTCTACCACCACCTTGATTTCGTTGGGGTCGCGGAAAATTTCGTCAGATGTAATTTCTGCCATAAGCGAAGCGGCTTGTAGCTCAGGTTCCATAATCATCGGGCTGATGGCACATCCCACATGGTTAGATGTTACCATAGGTTCGTCGCACTGGATAAGCACCACGATGTCGTATCTGAGTTTTTCGATTTCCTCAATAGCTTTTACGGCTTCAACCACGCGGTCGATAGCACCAATGTGGCTCTCTTTGGTTTTGATGCAGTTGCCTCCGATAGAGGTGATATAGTCGATAATTTCTTGGTCGTCGGTGGCTACATACACGTCGGCAAAGTCTTCGCAAAGCATCATTCGGTTGTATACGTGCCCAATCATTGGCATTCCGTTAATGTCGGCCATAGGCTTGCCTGGAAATTTCTTAGAACCCATACGTGCGGGTATTATGCCTATTATGTTTAATTCTTCGGTGTTCATAGTATGTTGCATTTAATAATTTCGCTCAAAAGTAGTTTTTTTTGTTGAAAGAACCAAAACCGATTGATTTTTTCTGATTATTGGACAAAAAAAAAGTCTGTTTCACAACAGACTAACTATCAAAAAATTATTTGAGGTCGATAGCGGAGTCGAACCGCTCTAGACGGTTTTGCAGACCGTTGCCTAACCGCTTGGCTAACCGACCTTGTGGTTTTGCGGTGCAAATGTAGGGTTATTATTCGTTATAAAAAAATTTTTGTGTAGATTTTTTTTGAAAATTTTTATCAATAGTATTTGTATATACCCGTGGCGTGATTTTTGCGGCATTTTTATGCGCTATGTCTGTTTTAGATACAATACGAAACATATTTTCAGCCCGCCGCAAATGCATAATTACGCAGAGTGCCTTGGAAGGAATGTCGGATGGAGGCGCAATTGGCGAGGCTCTTGGACTGCCCGTTGTGGGACGCACACCCGCCGACCTCCGCAAGTTTCCCGTTACCGAGATGCTTGGCTATGGCGACGGCATCACCCCGGGCGGAACAGTGTCGGCGTGCACCGACTCAGCGTGCAATATGGCACGTTTTATTGTTGACAACGAGGTGCAGGGACTTACTCCGCCGAGGTTTCTCTCGCTTATCAATTCGTGGTATAACTACAAGGCTTACGACGAGGAAGATGCCTTTAAAATAACGCTTTCGGGTTCGGTGGTGGCGGGTTGCTTATTTTCGGCATTACCTCAATATAGTGTAGATCATGCTTTAAAATATCTTCCCGACCTTGTGTGCGATAGTGTAATTGCGCCGGCATCGCTGTTTTTTGGCACTGCAATGTATCTTGGAAGGGGTCAAAAACCTTTTACTGCGGTAAAAAATGCCGAAGAACTACAGAAAAAAATCTGTTCGCAGATAGGTCTTGTAGTGGGCAAAGATGGCGTAGAAGAGGCATTGCGCAAACTGTTGGAAGCCTTTGCCTATTGTGCAGGCGACGGATTTCCGGCGGTGGTGCTTGGAGCGGTCAACAGCGGAGTAATGCCCGACCTTGCGGGATTTCTTGTAGGGTCGTTGGCTGGATTTATATCTTCTGGCAGCAATATACCAGAGCGTTGGCGGTCGCAATTGTTACGGGCACGCGAACCACGCGAGGCTGCGCAACGGCTCTACAGTGTGGTGCAGAGGCTTTGCAACGCCCAAAAATAGATTAACCTTCTACCGAAATGCCGCTATAAGCCACAGGTCCGCCCACAGGAGGATTGTGTTTAAAAATATCCAACTTAATGCGGCCTATATGCGGAATTTCGAGCCTTATACGCTGCAAAATGCGGTGTACAACGTTTTCGATGAGGTTGGCTGGCTGCATCATCTCCTCTTTAATAAGGTTGTAGACAGCGCAGTAGTCTACCGCATCGTTGAGATTGTCGGAAATGCCGGGGCGCACAATATCCGCCTCAAACGAAATATTTACGCTAAAATCGTTGCCCTGACTTTTTTCTTGTTCCGAAACGCCTATTGGCGAATGAAAACGCATATCATTTAGTATAATTCTGCCCATTTTGTGTAAAATTGCACCGCAAATATAAAAACAATCATTAGTTTTATATATATTTGCAGCCTAAAAAATATATCGTTATAAAAATGGAAGAGTCAAAAAACTTTATCGAACAGTTGGTAGAAAAGAACCTCGAGGAGGGCAAAAACGGAAAAAAAGTTCAGACACGTTTTCCTCCAGAGCCCAACGGATACCTTCATATAGGTCATGCTAAGGCGATTGCGCTCGACTTTGGTATTGCCAAAAAATACAACGGAGTGTGCAACCTCCGATTCGACGACACTAACCCTATCAAAGAAGACACCGAGTATATGGACGCCATCAAGCACGACATTGAATGGCTCGGATTTCATTGGGGTAACGTGTATTACGCATCCGATTATTTTCAGCAGTTGTGGGATTTTGCTGTTGAACTTATCAAACGTGGCCGTGCATACGTTGACGAACAGAGCGCAGAAAAAATTGCCGAACAAAAAGGCACTCCCACACAACCCGGCATTGAAAGTCCTTTTAGAAACCGTCCCGTTGAAGAATCGCTTGCATTGTTTGAAAAAATGAACTCAGGCACAGTAGAGCCTGGCACAATGGTGCTCCGTGCCAAGATTGATATGGCAAACCCAAATATGCATTTCCGCGATCCGATAATCTACCGCGTGCTAAATATTCCTCACATCCGCACTGGCAACAAATGGAACGCTTACCCGATGTACGATTTTGCTCACGGACAGAGCGATTATTTTGAAGGTGTAACACATTCGCTTTGCACATTAGAGTTTGTGGTTCACCGTCCGCTCTACGATTTGTTTGTAGATTGGCTCAAAGAGGTGCGTGGCGAAACCGACAATATGGACGATAACCGCCCAAGACAGACCGAGTTTAATAAACTCAATTTAAGTTATACTTTAATGAGCAAACGTAACCTGCTCACATTAGTAAAAGAAGGTCTTGTTTCGGGATGGGACGACCCCCGTATGCCTACCATTTGCGGATTCCGTCGCCGTGGCTATAGTCCCGAATCAATTCTCAACTTTATCGACAAGATTGGCTACACCACATACGACGCACTCAACGAGTTTGAACTTATGGAAAGTTCGGTTCGCGAAGACCTCAACACCCGCGCCACTCGTGTTTCGGCTGTGCTCGACCCTGTAAAACTCATTATCACAAACTATCCCGAAGGACAAACCGAGGAGATGACCGCAATCGATAATCCTGAAGACGAAAACAGCGCAACCCACACAATAGAGTTTAGCCGCGAACTTTGGATCGAACGCGACGACTTTATGGAAGATGCTCCCAAGAAATTCTTCCGTCTCGGACCTGGCAAAGAGGTTCGCCTCAAAAATGCATATATAATAAAGTGTCCCGAGGAGAATTTCTGCAAGAAAGACGCCGACGGAAACATTATAGAAATTTATGCCGAATACGACCCCGAAAGCCGTAGCGGAAGTGCCGGAGCCGACCGCAAGATTAAAGGCAAGACTCTCCACTGGGTATCGTGCGCTCACGCCGTAAAAGCCGAAGTGCGCCTCTACGACCGTCTTTGGAAAGTAGAAAACCCTCGCGACGAAATGGCACGCATTATCAAGGAGCAAAACTGCGAACCGCTTGACGCGATGAAACAGATGATTAACCCCGACTGTCTCAACGTGCTAACAAACTGCTATGTAGAAAAATTCGCCGCAACTCTCAAACCGTTGCACTATCTGCAGTTTATCCGCATGGGCTATTTCAACGTAGACCCCGACAGCACACCCGAGCATTTGATATTTAACCGCACCGTTACTCTCAAAGACACTTGGGCTAAAGAGCAGAAAAAATAAGAACAAGGCTCAACAAAAAAAGTGCAAAAAAATTTTTTTGTTATAAAAAATCGTTCTACCTTTGCGCCGTCAATTTAAGACGGACACTGCCCGATGGTGTAATTGGCAACACGTCTGACTCTGGATCAGGAGAGTTCAGGTTCGACCCCTGATCGGGCAACTAAGGAGAGGCTTTGTGAGCCTCTCTTTTTTTGTGCTTTTTCGCAAAAAAAATTTTTAATCATTTTTAACCATTTGCGCATTTACGTGTATCAAAAATATCCGTACCTTTATAATCCAAAATAGATAATTTATTGACCATTATGGAACAACCTAACATATTAGTGGTAGACGACAGTATGCCAAACCTGCTGTTGCTCAAAGATATACTCACAGGATACAACTATGGAGTAATAGCCGAGAGCGAAGGCGAAAAAGTGCCAGGCATACTCAAAGCCGGCAATATCGACCTTGTGCTGCTCGACATTATGATGCCCAAAGTAGACGGTTTTGAAGTTTGCCGACGAATAAAAGCCGACCCCGACATCAAGGATATTCCTGTAATATTTCTCACAGCAAAAGTAGACGAGGCAAGTCTGTTAAAGGGATTTGAACTCGGAGGTGTGGACTATATCAAAAAACCGTTTTTGATTTCGGAACTTATAGCACGAGTAAAAACTCACCTGCGACTACGTCAGGCCGAAACTCAGTTAAAAGATTTCAACCGCCAGATAATCACCGCAGTAGTGCAAACCGAGGAAAAAGAACGCGCTCGATTTGCCAAAGATGTACACGACGGACTCGGTGCGTTTTTTTCAAGCTTGAATACATATCTTAGCCTGTTACAGCACAACAAAGTGGCTCCCGACGAATTGCCATCGGTATATTTAGAAATGAAAGAACTTGTGGAAGAGGCTGTTAAGGAGAGCAAAAACATTTCCAACAACCTTATGCCCGATATGCTGCAAAACTTTGGTCTTGCGGCAAGCGTGGGCAGCCTTTGCAAAAAACTTTCGCCCGCAGGAGAACCCGAAATTGTGTTTGAAACCGCCGAAAACTATGCCGAACCATCAAGCGCAGAGTGCAAAACCGCAATTTTCCGCATAGTAAACGAATTGCTCAACAATGCATTAAAACATTCCGAAGCCAAAAAGGTTTCTTTGAAATTTTCGCAGCAAGACAATTATTTGCGTATCGACTACGCCGACAATGGCAAGGGTTTTGACCCTAACGAAGTGCATCAGCGCATAAAAGACAAGCCTTGCAGCGGCATTACAAACCTTTACGGAAGAGTGTCGGGTCTCAACGGACGCACCGACATTCAATCTTCGCCCGGCAACGGCGTTAATATTTGCATTTTGATAGACACCAAACAGGCATAAATATGGAAACTGAACGCAAAATAGTATTGGTAGACGACAAACCATCGTTTCGCAGCACTACAAAATTGCTTTTGCGCAAGATTGGCGGCTGCAAAGTTACGGGAGAGTACAATTCTGGCAACGAGTTTTTGCAAGATATCAACATTATAGATGCCGACATTGTGTTTATGGATATTGAAATGCCTGGCATCAACGGTATTGAAACCACACGTCGGGCATTAAAAACACGTCCCGACTTGATGATTATTGGACTTTCGCTCTACGACGAGCCTGAATATATCAAAAATCTTATTGAGGCTGGCGCACGTGGCTACTTGCTTAAACTTGGCGACAATCTTTCGCTTATCGAAACTATGCTCAAATATCCCAAGGCAGAGATTTTTTATTCAAAAGAGATTGCTTCGCAAGATGTTAAACGCAACGCCTCAAAACACCGTGTGGTAATAGTGGAAGCCTCTGAGGGAACGCGTTTTATAACAGAATATACCCTTAGCAACTGTGGCTACGAAGTTTATTCGTATCCCGACATCGAATCTGCGCTCAAAGCCATACCCAGCATTATCCCCGACCTTGTAATAGCCGACTACAATACCATAGGAAACAATTTCAGTTTTTTTAAAACCGTTCGTGCTTTTTTTGAAGCCTCGCACGCAGGACTTATGTTAATAAGCAGCAAATCAGACGAAAACCTCATTGCCGAGGCTCATACATTTGGTGTGGACAATATCCTGAAAAAGCCTTTTACGGGCAACGGACTTATGGCGATGGCAGAAAAAGTGATTTACGAATAAGGCTATTTTACAATAAAATCGATACCCAACAGAGTAACATCGTCTAAGAGCGATGTGTTTGAGCGTTGAATATTGAGTTCGGCAAGAAGGCTGCTGATATTGTCGCGCACAGGGAGCATATCGCGTACGGTGCGTTCTACCACAGTTTGACCATAATCGGGAATGCCCTCGCGCTCCATTTCTACCACGCCGTCGGTAAAGCAGAGAATTTTGCTATTGTGGGCGATAGTGATTTGTCCTTCGTTGATAACAGGAATGTCGTCCATCATGCCGATTCCCGGGCAGCCTTTGGTGAGATATTGTAGGCTCAGCGACTCTTTGTCGAATAGTATCGGCGGGTTGTGTCCTGCGTTTACATACTTGAGCACGTGGGTTTTAAAGTTATAACGCCCGATAAACAGCGTGATAAAGCGTTCGCCGTTTGAATTTTTTACAATAATCTTGTTGAGCCTTTGCACCAAAACTGAGAGTTCGGTTTCGGAAACAAACAATGCCTTGAGACTTGCCTGAAAATTAGACATCAGCAAAGCCGCAGCCATACCTTTGCCTGCCACGTCGGCAATGCAGAAAAACATCTCGTCTTGCGAAAGGTAGTCGAAATCGTAATAGTCGCCACCAACCTCGTAGTGAGGTAGATAGAACGGGCAGACTGCGATATAAGGATTTCCGTCGAAAATATCAGCCTTGGGAATAAGGAGGCTCTGCATACGCGAAGCCATCTCAAGTTCTTTTCGCATACCTTCCTGACGCTTATTTTCAATAGCCATAATTATATGGTTAGATAGTATCTGTATTGAGTTGAGATACTTGATGATTGGCGAAGTGCCTTTTCCTTCGTTGGTATCGCCGATGAGGATGTATGCTAAAGGCTTGGTATTTTGGGTGATAGGGATAATATAGTCGAGGCCGGGGAGTTTTTTAGTAAGGTCGAGCGAAGAAATAGAATCGTATTCAAAAATATCACCGAAATCGTGTTCTGGGTCAATAGAATCGCCTGTCGAAGAGTCGATACCCTGCCTGAGGATAATGTTCCAATGCCGATTTTCGTAGTTGAAAATCAGAATGCTATTGATACCGAACTCGTCTAAAAGTACGTTGCTGTAAGTTTTCAGCAATTCTTCAATCGAAGAGTTGTTGCTGATCACTTTTATAATGTTGAGCAACGTATTTAGTTTAAAACGGCTTGAATTCGCTTTTTTGACCTCGCCCATAAAAATCCATATTAATGCTTTTTGTTTTTTGCAAAAGTAAAATAAATATTTGTGCGGAAGTAATCTAATCCGCACAAATAATGAAAAAGGAGAAAATTATTTTGCGCGTTCAACGTAAGAACGGTAGCGAGTGTCGATTTTGATTCTGTCGCCCTGGTTAACGAACAAAGGAACTCGGATTTCGGCTCCTGATTCTACAGTAGCGGGTTTGAGTGTGTTGGTGGCGGTGTCGCCTTTGATACCGGGTTCGGTGTAGGTTACTTCCATTATTACAAAAGGAGGAAGTTCTACAGTAAGAATCTGGTCGGTTTCTTCTTGGATAACGATTTCAACTTCCTGACCATCAAGATACATATCGGGGTTTTCGATGTGCTCTTTTGGAACAGTGATTTGTTCGAAAGTTTCTTGCTGCATAAACACGTAGTCTTCGCCCTCTTTGTAGAGGAACTGGTAAGGACGGCGGATAATGCGGGTGATGTCGATTTCGTGTCCTGCCGAGAAAGTGTTTTCAAGTACCCTGCCGTTGGTAAGGCTTTTGAGACGGGTGCGAACGAATGCGGGACCTTTGCCCGGTTTTACGTGCTGGAAACTAACCACAGTGTAGATATCGTGGTTGAAATTGATACAGAGGCCGTTTTTTAAATCTGCTGTTGTTGCCATATTATTGGTGTTTTATTAAGTTTTTAATGCGCAAAAGTAGATAAATTTCTGATAAATGCAAAAAAAACATAAAATTAGATACGGAATCCTCCAATTAGCACGTCGTCCATTTGCACAAAACCGTTTCGCCATGATTCAAAAAAGTCGTCGAGGCGTTTTTTCTGTGTTTCTGGGTCGGAGGTTTCGTTGTTGATTTCTACCAAAAGGTTTTTAAAACGGCCGTAAGTTACCTTTTTGTTGGTTTTGGCGTTAAACTGATCGGGAAATCCGTCGGAAAACATATAGATGTAGTCGCCTTTTTTTACGGGAATCTCAGTGGTTTCAAACTTTTTTTCCATCGGGTAGAATCCGATTGGGTTTTTAACGCCCTTGTATTCGGTGAGTGCGCCGTTGCTTACAATGTACATAGGGTTGTTGGCCCCAGCAAATTTTAGCGTAAGTGCCTTGGTATCAAGTATGCACAGAGCCATATCCATACCGTCTTTGGGTTCGAGAGTGCCAGCTGCCGATTG
>JAFPYT010000228.1 GCA_017394445.1 Bacteroidales bacterium
CGCTATGTTTATTAGTCATCAGTCCTGCGCTGCCACCCTTCACGTTGTCGCAATTTGGCATAGGGTAATATTTATTATTGAGATAACATTCAAGGCTCTCGATAATGCCCATATCGCTACTGCGGCAAAGAAGGTACATAGCGGTATAGTCAGAATATTTGGTAAATCTCTCTTCGGGGTCGCCCGTTTTTCCAATTTTAAAACGGCGGTTACTGTCGATAATTTTATTGATTCTCTTTGTCATCATACTTTTGAGTGTTTTAAACTCTTGACTATGATATTCCACAAGGTAATCAACAAAAATTTTATCCCTCTCAATATTAGCCGTGTCGCGGTTCAGAACCAACTCATAAACGAGTTTTGCCAAAGCAAATCCGGCTATTACATCTCCTATCATAATGTAACACTTTATTAATTTAGATTCGCAAATATGCCAAAAATCTACGAATATCTTGGTATCGTAATTCAGTTTTTTTCAAACGAACACAATCCGATACACATTCACGCCACCACCGACGATGCTGCTGTAAAGGTATCTTTTGTTATCGAAAACGGAAATATTACCGCTACGATATACGAGCCTCTATATGGCGACTTCAAGAAGATAAAAGACCTTAAAAAGTTTATCGAACTCTTTAAAGACCGTTTGGTTAACGCGTGGGTAGATTATTTTGTATATCACAAGCGCATAAGATTTACCAAAATTACAACAAAACTATAATGGAACAAGACGAACCAATATACACCATCCTTTGCTAAAAAATAAGCAACGCATTGAAGATATACGATCCTCAAAAATCGGAACTATATCTTACTAACGACATTCATCGCTATATCCGCGCAGAAATAGTGGAGATGCTCACCAACGAACTAAACCAAATACCCGGACTTAGCGAACATAAGGCGTTGAATACTTTTGTTACCTACGCACTTCGCGCCGCAATTCGCGAAACCAAATTTTTTAAAAAAGAAAAGCAAGGCGACTATACCTATGCGCAAATTATTCAAAACCGAATAACCAAACTGCAAAAAATGATAAACCAAAAATATCTTTTGGTTTTTAAAAAATCGCAAAAAACAAAAGCAGAAAAAGAAGCGGAGTTTAAAAACTCGGTTTTATCGCAATTAACCGAAATTAAAACCGCAATTCAAGAAATCAAAAATATGTTGAACCAATAAAATCAATTTTGAGATGGAAAAAAATACATCAGAAGGATTTGTTTTCCTCAATTCGTTTTACGAGGCGATAAACGAAATAGACGATAAGCAGGTGCGCGACGAAATAACATCTGCCATAATAACATTCGGCATTACCGAAAACGTTGATTTTGAACAACTTTCGCCCGTGGCTCGGTTTGGTATGAAGATAATCATACCTATAATAGAAAAGCAAAAAGCCAAATATCGCAACAAAAAAGCCGTTGGTTCGCTCGGTGGAAGACCAAAAAAGAGCGATTCTGAAAAACCTAACGAAAACCAAGAGCGCAATTCTGAAAAACCTAACGATAACCTAACGGTGCAAAATAACCCCGAAAATGAAAACCAAAACTGCAAAACTGAAAAACCTAATATAAATATAAATATAAATAATAATACTAATATTAATATTAAAAAGGAAAAAGAAAATAAAAAAGAAATTGTGTGTAAAATAAAAAACCTAAACGCGCAAAGCGCGAAAAACACACACACAGAAATTTTAAATTCTTTTTTGAGTTTGGAGTTCGTTAAGGAAAACGGAGGCGAAGAATACGCCAAAAAACTTGCAGATGATTTCATCGACTACAACAAAGACAAGTCCGAAACATTTTGGACATCTCGACAATGGGAGAGATACATTGTGAGATTTTTGGAAAACGACCACACACACAAACCAAAAGAAAGTTCCGGCAAAGAAAAGTTGCCGGGTAGGTTTGATTATCAGGAATATTGCACTGCAATAACCTCGCACAAGTTTGTTGATAGCGATTTTGAACGAACTACCGACAAAGAAGGAAAAATTTGGTGGGTACTCAAAAAATCAGCATAGCCTATGACACTCGCACAACTATCCACCATCCGCGCCGTATGGCGGTGGCTGCCACAATCAGCCAAAACCAAGATAATGAATCAGATTTTAAAAACATTTAAATACTTGTAACACAATGGAAAAAACGATTAAAATTATGCTTATTGCGCTGTGTGCGCACCTGTTGTACACCAACTCAGAACTATTGATAGCAGCCAAGGAGTGCGCCAAAATCCCGCCTTCGGTATTCGACAAGGTTGCCCTAACGTGCTTTGCCCTATCATATTCGCTGATTTCTGCGCTTTGCGTTTTCAGGCTGCGCCGATACCTGCCTGTAATGTTGTTTGCTTTGCTCGATGGCTTTGCAGTCTACCTGCGAATCAATGTTGACCAAGAACCTTTTTTGTTGCTCACGTCGATATTTTTCGGGTTTTATACATTCTGCCTGATTTCGTTTTGTTTCCTGATTTCAAAACAAGACCGAACCGAAAAAGCAAAAACCGAAAACCAACAGAACCAAACCGAAAACCACGCGGGCAACTTGCTTTTAATGGAAAGCAAAACAGAAACCACCGTTAAGCAGTTGGTTTGCAAACTTAATCCAATGAAAAGTGAAGAAAAACGACTTGAAATAATCAGAAAGCAACCGCTTGAAATACAAAAACAGTTGCTCGAAAAATACGGATACGAAAAAAGCAAAATAGAAACAGCACAAACCCAATTAGAATTTTGAAACTATGTGTAGAATAATTGCCTTCCACAGCCACACCGTCCGCGAATTTAACAGCAAAGAAGATTGCGCCCGGTCTCTTAGTATAACAATCCGAACCGTTAACCGACATTTAGCCGACGGCAAGCCTTTGCGCGGCGGATGGTTTGTGGACGAGGCGATAGATAACGAAGATTATAACCCCTGCCACAACTATGGACAAAAAGATAATTCCCTCAATTAAGACCGCCGAATACGTATACGACTACGAACTGATGGTAACATTTTCTGACGGTGAAAAACGTGCAGCCAATCTTGACCCTCTGAAAATATTCACCCCTGAAACATTCAATACCTTTACCGTAGAAAAATTCGGTATCCGTTGGCAAAATCCAAAACTATTCATCACTTACGATAGAATTTACAACGGCGAGTTTTTTGAGTTGTAACGTGTTTTGTCCCGATTGTCCCAAAAATTTGGAACTTACGTTCCTTCCGTCTTAATTTTACGCATCGCAACCAAAAAAAGAAAGTTTATGGACAATCAAAACACACAAAAAATTGGAAAATACATTTTTGTAGGCGGAATATTGCAGCCTGCAACAATCGAAAAAGGCGTTTTGGCGTATTTTTATTGCTGTACACCCAAAACTTTGCGCTCTCAACTATACCGTTTGGGCATAACCGACCCCGAAAACAAGGCAAAAACTTACACAAAAGCCGAAACTGAGGAAATTTTTGCGCAACTTGGCCCCGTTTATTACGAAGATGCCATTGACGGATGGAAAAATCACACTATTGCAAGGCAAAAAGCCAACCGACACGCGCAAAAAATCCGCAAAAACAAAAAGAAATATCGTTTTTCGTTATAAAAATCAAAATATTTACTCGTTTTTTTTCATTGTTTGCCCCTCATTTGAGGGGTTTTTTGTTGTTTTTGGGTGCGAATAAGGTATAATAAGGTAAAATAAGGTAGAATAAGGTAGAATAAGGTAAAATAAGGTAAAATAAGGTAGAATAAGGTAAAATGAGGTAATTGCGCAATCTTGCTGTTATACCTTCGCATTGTCGATTTCCGCAATGGCGGACGCCGACACAGCAGCCGGGGACGCGGATTGTTGCAGTGGTTTTTATTTTTGATTTTCAATTAAACAACTAAAATTTTGAAGTGTGTAATTGTTGCTCTGCCGCGTCCCCATTTTTTTTGATAAACAGAAACATAACAATAATAAATGGCAAGCGCAGGAAAAATAATTGGAGTAACAGCAGCGGTGGGTGTAGTAGGTTTAGGGACTTACATACTCATCACTAAGGCTATGGAGATTGACAGCCTGATAAAAAATATTCAGTTTTCGGTATCGGTATCGAAGGTGCGATTAGAAGGTTACTCACATCTAAAAGTGTATATCAATGTAAGTATTATCAATCCTACAAAATTGTCGTTCAAGTTTGAAAAACCTACGGTATGGATATATTTCAACGGTTCAAGCCTTGCAAGTTCAAAACAAAGCACCGAAAAAGTAAAAATAGAGCCGCAAGGAACATCAACAATCCGTAATATCGAGTTATCCATTCCAATTCTATCCAACATATCCACATTCTTAGAGATTGGCAGAAAGTTGTTTAATAAGACTTTTAAGTCAGTAGAAGGATTTGTCAATCAGATTCAAAACAATCTCAACAGTATTTTGCCTCTATTGTCGGTAACGATAAAAACCTATATAGGCAAAACACCAATCGAATATAGCACTCAACTATCATCAACAACTGAGGAGAAATAACTATGAAACTATTACGTAGCACCGACATAGGATATTCGCCACTTTCGGCACGCGACCGCCAAATTAAAGACGGCAGCAAGTACGATGCGCTGTTTCCTAAGCCTGAAAACAAAACCACGCTATTGCAACGAAACGGCGAGGTGGAGGATACGGTAAAGAAAATGCAGCAAATTGTGGTGGATTATTCGTGGCAGGTGCGCGAATTATGCAAAAAACTTAAAGCACCAATCGTAAGGCAAAGCGTTAAAAACGTCTTCGATTTTGTATACAACTATATTAAGTATCAGGTAGAAGACGGCGAAAAACTTCGTACACCCGCCTATTCGTGGTACGAGGGGCAGATACTCAAACGTCAGAATCCCACCGACGAAAAAATTGGTGTGGACTGTGATTGTATGAGTATTTTCTGTGGCTCTTGTTTCCGCGAAATGAAGATACCATTTGCCTTCCGTGTTACTGGGTATGCCGACCGCCTTGGATTATGCCACGGATACCAACACGTATACGCCATTGCATACGACACCAACGGCAAGGAAATTATCTGCGACCCGGTGTATATCGCCTTCGACAAAGAAAAAGAATATGCAATACAAAAAACTTACCCAATGAGTTTAAACGGAACTGATATAGTAATGCTCTCAGGTTTGAGCGACGATGAAAGCCATCACGAATATGTAGAAAATCCCGACGGCACAATCGGCGAACTCAACGGACGCAAAAAGCGCAAGGCACGTAAAGCCAAACGCAAAGAGAAAAAGGCAAAGCGCAAAGCAGCCAGGAAAGAAAAAAGAGCTGCCAAAAAAGAAAAAAGAGCAGCAAAAAAGGCTATCCGAAAAGCCAAAAAAAGTGGAGACAAAGAAGCCTTAAAAGCAGCCAAAGACAAGATTAAGGCAGCCAAAGAAACCATCCGCGAAAACCGCACAGGAATTGCTAAGGTTGCCACAAAAATCGGTCAGGGTATCAAGAGGTTTACCGTAGCCACCACGATGCAAGTGCCTCGTACAATGTTTTGCCTATTGCTAAGGCTCAACTTCCGTGGATTGGCTAAAAAATTAGCAACAAACGAAAAAGTGCGCGAGCGTTTTCACAAACTTTGGCGAAACCTCGGCGGCAAAACAAAATCGTGGCAAAAAGCGGTAGAGAAGGGTAAAAACAAAAAACCGCTTTTCGGTTCAAAAAAACTTAAAGGTTTTACCGAACTGCAATTGCAGCAATTGGGCGCGGTGCTCGACGAATGGAATGTACTCGACGGTGCAACCCTCGGTGATATTTTTTCAGAAAAAACCATCGGCGAACTCGGCGTAGAACCCACCACCACTGCAGGAGCGGCTATTGCCACAGCAACGCCTATTATTGTAAAAGTGGTAAAAATGCTTAAAGAAATGGGAGAGAGCCTACCTGAAACAGCCGAAGAAAACGGCGGAGAAGGTGAGGAACTCGACGAAAACACATCATACAATACCGAAGAGGAACAAGCCGAAGAAGCCGAACAACCCGAAGAAAACTATCAGGCAGAGACCCCGGCTGAGGAATACACGACAGCACCACCCGAAGATAGCAACGTTATTGATGTGGAATATCAGGAAGTAGACGATATTGAACTTGAACCATCCAACGACATCGAACTATCAGACGAAGGAGAAGATGGAGCGGATGGCGAAGAGGTAGAATCCTACGAAGTAGACGAAATGGAAGGACTCGGCTCTACACTTGGCGCGGGTTTGTTTAAGAAACTTGCCAACGGTATTAAAAAAGTGGTATCCAAACGCAAGGAGAAAAGGGCGGCTAAAAAGGCTGCAAAAAGCGACAAGAAAGCCCAAAAAACGGCTAAAAGAAAAGCACGTAAAGTAGCCAAATCCACCAAAAAGAACAACAAAAAGGATAGCAAAACCACCACACAAAAGACCTCAAAACCCAAAAGTAAAAAAACTACATCGGGCAAACAGAAGGGTTCTTTTGTAGACAAGATAATCAACAACGAGGCTACTCAGAATCTTGTTGACAAAGCCACAGATACAGCAATGAGCCAAGGAGCTGAAATGTTAGATAAGGTTGCCAAAAAACCAACAACCAAAGCACCCGACCTACCCGCTAAACCCGGTAGTGCCGACAACGAAAAGAAATCATTCTTTGCCGAACATCCCGCTCTTTCAATCGTCGGTGGATTGTTGTTGGCAACAGGTGTAGGTGTGGGTATTTACAAGATAGCATCTAAGCCTAAGAGCGACAAATTGCAGTCGTTGGAACTCTTTTAAGCAGAAAAACAAATTATTATTAAACAACTAAATAAAGAAGCAATATGGAAGATACATCTTTACAAAATGTAGCCAAAAATTCCCAAGTCCCCGCTATTATAGCAGGTGGAGCATTGCTCGGTTTGTTCTTGCAAAGCAAGGTAAACGAAGTAATCGACTCTGACGGCGTAAAAGGTCTCTTGGGTACTAAGACTACATCAAACCTTAAAAAGTACATTGCCCCCCTCTTCGTAACATTTGGAGGTGTGGCGGCTAATATGCGAATGAAAGGCGACGTGGCTAAAAACATCAGCGCGGGCGTTGCAATTTCAGGTCCGTTGGTTCTCGGTGCGCGTTTGCTTGGCGACAAAAACCCCCTTCGCAGTCTTAGCGGATTATTCGGTAGTCTTGGCGACCCCGACGACGAAGAACTCGGCGACAACGAAGACGACGAGGAACTTGGCGACAACGAAGACGACGACCTTGGCGACAACGAAGACGAAGATCTCGGCGACATTGGCGAAAACGGTATAGAAGGTAACGAAACTCCCGCTTTGCCCGCAGCCGACATCAAACTAAACGTTGAACAGTCGGAAATCAAGCAGATGGAAGGCAACATTGGCGACCTTATTCCCTCAAAAGCACCCGGAGTACGCGACCCATTCCCCGAACCAATCTTTGCAGGTCTTGCAGAAGACATAAACCTGATTTAAACATTCACACAATTAAACGAAACATAAACAATTAAAAAAAGAAAATAAAATGAGCATTTCATTAGGACAATTAGCAGGGGCTCAGGTAGAAGACCTCGAAACCCTTTCAGACACCGAACTTATCGGCTATCTTGCACAAATTGAAGGATTAGGCGCACAAGGCGACCCCTCAGCAAAAGCAAACGCCAAAGCGCGTATTACAGCGGCTATGGCTCGCAAATCGGGCAAAGCAGTTCCCAAGAGCAACAACCTCAACGGTGAGACTCGTTTCTTAACCGACAAGGCATTGTTTGAGAATCGTCTTTCTCAATTAGACCCCGCCTTCGTAAAAAAACTCAAAAACGGCGACCTCCAAATCTGTGATTGGAGTTTCTACGCAGTAAAACCCATTGCAGGTGTAACTAACGTAAAAATGTTTGAGGACGGTGACATCACCGGCATCGGACAGACCAACGTGGTACAGGGTCGTATGTTCCCCGAAGACCACTTTCTTGCCACTTCGCTTCGTGTGCTCACAGCAGTTGCAGGCGACGGTGTTACTGACGGTAAAAGCCTTGCGTTCGGTGCTCCCGCCGACGTTGTGGTTAACGGTGAGTTCAAACTCGGTCAGGAAAGCACAGTCTATATGGAAAAAACATCTGCCAACATCTTCGCAAACAGCAACCGCACCGACACCAACATCGGCGAGGTTCGTTTGGAGGCTCCCAAAATGTTCTATCCGCAGCGTACTCTCCGTTGGGAGTTCGATTTTGCAGCACCCGCTGCCGCAAACACTTGGATGCGCGTGGAAATCCGCGGCGTAAGAACAATGAAAGCGTAAGGAATCTTTTGTTTGTTTACCATATTTTTATTGATTTAAATTCAGATTTTTAATTGTCAAGGGGACGGAGTAACAAGCCCCGCCCCCTTTTTTATTATTAAAAATCTTCTCTAACGATTAAAAACGGAACTTATGAAATCTGAATTAGAAAAAGCAATATCGGCAATAGGGTTTAGAGACAGCAAAAAAAACGACAAGTATGTTTTTGACATCATTGCCCACCGTAGAATTGGCAACGGATACGAATCGGTAGACCTTGCTATGAAAGAACGCGGTGTAGATACTCTTAAAAATTGTGCGTCTTACGCAAAAGAAAACGAATTTGAAACTCTCCATATCGTTTTGTGGAAAAACAAATCGGCAAAAGAAAAAATCACAGAATTTGATATTCCGCTAAGCGAATCGCAGCAATTATCAGGTGCAGAAGTCCCGGAGGTAAAATCACCTTCGCAAAACGAAGCCGACCGCTTTTTCCAGTCGTTTGGTGGTTTGGGCGGCTTTATGCAAGAAACACGCAACCAAATAGGCAACCAACTTGATTTGCAGTATGCACGTCGCGACCTTGGCAAAGCAGAGGCGCAGGTTGTTTCGCTTGAATCTAAAAACGAGCAATTAGCAGCCAAAAACGACGAACTTCGCGAACAAATCAAAACACTCAAAGACCGTGTACACGATTTAGAGCGTGATATGGGTTACCAAAAACAACACTACGACCAACGCACCAACATTCTGCAACTTGTTACCAACGGCGTAGTGGGATTTGTTGGTAGTCAGATGGGATATACTCCCGAAAAACTTTCTGGTTTGCTCGGTCTTACACCCGACAGCGGCGACACTTCCACCCAAAAATCGCAGACCGAAAACACAACCGCAACACAGTCGGCAGTAGACGGTAGCGAACCCAAAGACGAGCGTCAAAAATTCATTGACGCAATTGTAGATTACATCTACACACTTGATTTTCAGAAAATACAACTTTTTGCAGGTGTAGCGCAATATTGCGCAGCAAGCGACCGCCACCTTGCAAAAACCTACGAATATTTACGCAACCAACTAAAACAAGAACAAAATGGCAGCACAGAAGATACTAACAATGCAGATTAACGCTGAAACCGAAGAACAAGTGCAAAAAATTGCCACCGTACTTCGCAATGTAGCCAACAAAGTACCAACCGATGCTTTCTGCAATGTACTTTACCCAAAAATTCAAAAAAATCCCGATTTTTTTAAGTCGGTAGTTAACCATCCTATGTTGAAACTTTTTAAATAATAAGCAATATGAGCGAATTAGAAAATATAATCTCCGGTCAGGACAGCATTACCCAAGCCGGAATCAAGATGGAGGCAGAACCACTTGGTAAACGCAAACTTAAATGGCAGGTGATAACTCTGCAAATACCGTTTGACGTTGAGGAAATCAAAGAAACCGTTACCAAAGAGGTACAAGGCACCGACGAGGAGGGAAACCCCACCACCACCACCGAAACCGAGGAAAAGGTTACGGGACACCGTATTATCAATTACCGCAAGCCGTTTGAAACCACATCACACAAAACTAACGAGCGCATTGTGGGTATTACACTTCACAGCGATTTTGAGGACGCACTAAACGAAAGTACAATACAACTCAGCATCGATAACGAGGAGATACTCCCCGAAGAATTTGATTGTAGCCTTATCGCAGCCAAAAAAGATGTAGGTTTTTACAAAAATATGTACCGATTAAACGAACGTGCAAACGGTTCGCTACTCAAAGGCACATACATTGGCAACGCACTTTTGCCCGACGTGGAGGCTTGGCTCGAATCGCACCCTAACGCTATGCGCGGCAAAAATCCTAACGAGTATTTCTATACCGTAAAAATCTATTTGTGGTGCATCCAAAAACCGCTTGCACTCAACAACAAAGGTCTTTAATCTCTAACATTTCTGTATTATGAAACGCACAAGGCTATACGTATACACAAAAAAAATAGACTCCAACTATTCTGCACACAAGGGATATATCACTATTCCGCTCAATGTGCAAAATATCAAGTCTATATGCCCTGTGTTGCACAATGCCGAGGGTTATCTGTCGGTGTTTAAGGAAATCGACGAGGAACAGATATTAAACGAAATGCGAATCGAAGACGACCGGGCACATCTGAACTCTAAAAAAGTGGCGGTGTCGGTTTCTCCCGATAACTCTGATTTTAAGTTTGTTTTAAGGCTCACCAAGATATTCAACAACGATGTTATTAGATACAACTATCCAAACGGATACGAAGAATATCTGCAAGACCTTAAAGCAAAAAACAACACAGACACTAAACGCACCTCAAAAGGCAAAAGACGCGTTAAACAGCAATTTAACTCTTTAACAGGGGAGATGTCTGTTAATAAATACAAAACCAACGTGTATAAAGCCGACAATTGCACATTAAAAATCATTATAGAATACGAAGAAGATGTTTAACCTCAACGACTATATTAAACAAGAAATGACCGCTCGCGGAATTGCCGATTACAAGGTGGTTCCCGAATATATGGACATATACAAGGCTAACACGCAGATAGACCTTACTAAAAATATCTATCTCTTTATTAGCAAGGATATTGACGTATATATACCTACAAAGGTTGAACTAATCAGTTTTGACAACTATTATGTTTTTACACGTACCGTATTGCAAACCTCAAATATGAGCCAATTTCAGTTTTTTTCACAGTCGTTAGAAATCCGTGTTTCACAGCACGACAACCACACACCTTCGGCACAACGAATGAATTATTTTGTTGGCAATAGTGCTGAGTTTGTTCCGTTTAGGCTCGAATTTTTAAGAATTATACCATCGTACAAAGAATAAGACGTTATGGCACATAAGTTTACAATATCCACACTTGGCAATCCGGCAGCGGCAGCCGTAGCGGTAGAAATCCTTAAAGATAAGGAATTACGCCACGAGACAGGTTCGGCTATCAACAAGGTGTTAAAGGTTACGGGCATCGCTATCGGTGCTACTGTTTTGTTTTTTGTAGGCAGAAGTATTGCAAAAAAAATGAAGGCTAAACACGCAGCCAACAAAGCACTGAAAGCCGCAACTCACGGCTTAGACAAAAAAGAACTATCAAAAGATAAATCGTGGTACCCTGCAAGGGTAGACGATTTGGTAAAATATCTCAATCTTAACGATCCGTGTTTATCGGAAAATACACGCGAATACGACGAGGGAAATATCGTTAACGTAATAAAGCAGTGCGAAAACAAGCACGATTGGCTAATGCTCTGCAAAGAGTTTGGAACGAAAGCGGGTAAAGTAAAACACATCGTTGGTCCTGATACCGAAACAGAACCACGCTCTCTTTCTCAATGGTTGTCGTTAGACGGCGACAGCGACAAGGCTAAATACAACGAAGCCCTTAAAAAAATAGAGGCTGATTTAATAAACTAACAACTAAAAAAAGAAAAAATGAAAACATCAACAGGAATAGGCATTGCGTTATTGGTGGCTGCAATAGGCGGCGGAGCGGTTTACTTTTACCGTAGGCACAAGAAAAAGAAAGAATCATCTGAAACGTCAGCCGACACAGGCAAAGGTTCTAAAAAATCCTCCGGCTCAGGCTCGGTTTATTCGGGACTTACGGGTCCTCAAACTGTTCTATTGCAAACAGCATTAAACACTATGCGGCAGATGTTTGTTGCCGAACCCGCCAAACAGACCGACAAAGAAAAGAAATTTTTAAAATCGTTTTCTTCCGACCTTAAAGTAGACGGTGTTTATGGCAACGGCACACTTACGGCTGTTAAGGCATTGCAGACATATCTCAACGACCAAGGGGCAAAACTAAAAGTGGACGGCAAATATGGAAAAGATACAGAAAAAGCCTTTACTACGGTCAAAGGCAATGCAGCCCTTAATACAAAAATTATTGGCGCATAAGAAACCTATAATTGGTGTAAGTATGGTACTATTGGCAACAGCGGCGATATTGATAGCGCGGAAGGCTAATGCAGCGGGACGAAAGATTGTTGCCGCCGCCAAACACTATGTAGGTATTCGCGAAAACGGCAAAAACAACGGTTGGGACAATGCAGATTTTGAGGCTAAAATGAAATCCGCAGGTTGGTATTCAGGCGCGGAATGGTGCAATTTTTTTGTGCGTATGCTGCTTTTAGAACTTACCAAAGGTAGTGTTCGCGAATTTGTAAATACTAACATTACAGGCAGCACACAATTAACGTGGAAAAACCTTCAAACACCGTCGAAATATCACGAAGTTTTAAAAACACCCTGCAAAGGTGCGCTTATTATTTACCAAAAACTCAACGACCCAAGCCACGGACATA
>JAFPYT010000022.1 GCA_017394445.1 Bacteroidales bacterium
AAAAGCCGCCGCTGTACCTATTATGTAGATTTTAGAATGGTTATTCATAATATAATTTTGTTTTTTAACAACGAATTAAACAAATTAAAACGAAGAAAATTATTTATAAAATAAAAAATTTAATCAAGATTAAATTTTTTTGACGAATTAAACTAATACACTAAAAATGTATTAGTTACATTCGTAAAAGAAAGTTTCTTTAAGGAACTTTCTTTAAAATATCATCACTAAAAAATATTCGTATCATTAGTTTAATTCGTTGTTAGTTAATAAAATAGTTAATATAATTTAGTTTAAATAATAATTTATCGAGTTGGGTTTTGAGTTAAATAACGTTTTAGTGCGTCCTGAATTTTGGGCTGACCCACAAATTGAAGGTTGTTGCACAAAACTATATCTGTAATACCTTGTTTTTCAACGTATTCTGTTAGGTTTCGATTAAAATATCTGCAATCAATTACGTGCAAATCTTCAAACGAATAAAACAAATATCCCGGAATTGCATTTCCAAAACTATCTTTTACAAAAAGCACCTTGCGACCGTTGCCCACATTGGTATGCACGTGAACAAGGCGGGCGTCGCCACCAATAAAAGTGCAATACGCCGCCGCGCTGCCGTCGGGATACTCTTTAAAATAGTTTTGGTCTTTGGGTATAAATTCGCCTGTAACTTGGTGAACGCCAGCATATTTAAACTGTACAATGCTTGTAGAATATTTGGCAGCAATTGGCAACCAAAAATCAAAATCTTCGGGATTGTTTTTAACGTTGATATTTTTGGTGTAATGATACATTGTGCCGCAGTAACGGTGAATTACACGGTGCTGATAACGTATTGAATCTTCGATACTTACAAAGGGAACACCTGCCAAAGCCGCAAACCTTTTGGCGGCGTAATATGCTCCAAGCGGAAGCCAGTGATGGTCGGTGCGGGCATAGATATTTTCATTGGCGTGCTGACCCAAAATTGTGTGAATATCAACACAATGCACATCCTTGTCGGCATATCCGAACATATAATTAATGGTAGAATACTGCTCTGATGTAAAAGCATTGTTTTTGGGACTGTAAAACGCTGCCGCAGTGGGAATTGGCATCAACCAAATGTTCACTTTGTCGCCAAAGGTTTTTTTGTAAAGATTTGCCACCTTGGAATATTCCGACGATGTGTATTGAATACTTTTCCACGGCGAAAACGCACGAATATCTTTGCCGCTACCTGTTACCGCCACACGATTCCACATTTTGAGACTCACGTTTGGACATACAACATTCTCATACTCAGGCACAACGCGGTTTTCTACCGTATCGTTGTACGCCGTTTGTGCATTGGCTGCAAAACTTATTGATAATAAAGTTGTTACAATTAAAAATACCTTGTTCATTTTTCCTATATAGTTTAAAATCTGAAATACAAAAATGCATTATTGGTTGCGCCCACAAGTAGCGCGGTGCTAAACAAAATCACTAATAATGAAACCGTTATCCTGTATGCGCAGGTATATTCAGGTTTGGTGATTTTTCCTTCCAAAATCTTGCGCACAGGCATACAAAATGCAATGGCGGCTATCCACAACCACAGATTGCCCGAAACTGCCTGAACGTCTGCAAAATTATAAAAATCTCCGCAAGTAAAAATCCTACTGAAAAATAATTTCATACTTTCAAAATCGGTGAAGTAAAATATACCCCAACCGATGTAAACCATCAATAGGCTGTAAATGTGTCCAACGGCTGGTAAATCTTTGATTCTCTTTAAGATAAAGAGTTTTTCAATAACGAGAATCACACCAAAAAACAAACCCCAAAGTATAAAATTCCAACTTGCACCGTGCCACATACCTGTTAAAAACCACACGCACAGCACGTTGCGCCATTGATTTTTACGGTTTCCACCCATTGGAATATACACATAATCTCTGAAAAACGACCCGAGCGAAATGTGCCATCTGCGCCAAAAATCGGTTACGCTGTTGCAACAATAGGGATGGTTGAAATTTTCGTTGAAATGGAATCCCAAGCAGCGTCCAATGCCGATTGCCAGATCTGAATAGCCAGAAAAATCGAAGTAAATTTGCAAAGAAAACGCCAAAAGTCCGAGCATAAGTCCGAGTGTGGAACTTGTTTCCAAACTATTGGTAAGATACTGAGTAGCAATGCTTCCAATTTGGTTGGCAATAATCACCTTTTTGGCAAGACCAATCATAAATCTGTAAATGCCGTCGGCAATATCGTCGAACGAAACTTTGCGGTTGTTAATCTCCTCAGCCACAGTGTTGTAGCGTACAATAGGTCCGGCAATAAGTTGCGGAAACATACTGATATAGAGCAACAAATCCACAAACCTTGTCTGCGCCTTTGCCTCTTTGCGGTAAACGTCCACTAAATAACTGATACTCTGAAATATATAGAATGAAACTCCAATCGGAAGACTAATCTCCGGCACAGGGATAGGAATACCAATTGCATTGAGCGTTTTGGCAAAAAAACCTGCATATTTAAAAACGCAGAGTATCAATACATTGCACACCACGCCGATAATCAATGCCTGACGTTTTTGAATGGATTTTTCAATAAATTTACCTGCAAAATAATTGATAATTACGCATATAAGCATCAAAAACACATAAATCGGTTCGCCCCAAGCGTAAAATATCAGGCTAAACGCCACAAGCACGGCATTTTTAAACGCCATTGAGCCCGCACCGTCCAAAGATTTCTTTTTGTCGATGTAATACGCTGCAAGATAGCATATTACAAACAACGGTAAAAAAACAAACAAAAAGAATAAATCTGAAAATACCATCTTTTGTTATTCTTGATTTTGGGTTAATAATTTGCTGATTTCTAAGGCAATAAGTTTGCCATTTTTTTGTGCGCCAATTTTTGATGTGTGCGTACCGTCGTAGGTGTTTACTTTTACTTTTCGCTCGTCGGCAGATTTTACACAACATATTTTATCTTGACGGATTGTGCTGATATTCATCAGTTTACCACAATTTTCTATAACATCACCAATTTGCTCAATTACGGTTAACGGCACGGCGGTGGATTGCATTGGAGTTAACAAAATGATCCTTGCCTCGGGGAAATATTTTTGCAACAATGCACAATTAAAAACTGCACTTTCGGCTAAGGTAACTATTTTGTTTACAGGCGTTTGCGTTATGCTATCGTGTTTTGAAAAAGCCTCGTTGGCAGAGCGGACAAAAAGTTGAGGATAATACTTGGCTTTGAACCATCCGTCATTAGTGCCGCAAGCAATTATTATAAGATTAGGAGTTGCAATTTTTCCGCTGTCAACTTTTTCTTTAAGGCGTTCTACTTGATTGTAAATCACATTGTTTGGAGTAGGTTTGGCGGCATATTCGGCAGTATTGCGGACGGTTTGGGGCGTATGAGTCCACGATGCACCGCTGCGGGCAAGGCTTACGCACGATTTTGGCTTAAATTCTGCCTTAAAATATGTGTTCCAACCTTTTGGCTTTGAGCAATCGTCGCCGCCGAGCCACGTGTTTGAGTCGCCAAGGATAGCCACATCAATAGTGTCGTGCTGCGTTTGCGCACTTGACAAAGTGGTAATTATCAACAATATGAGCGTTATAATAGTTTTTAGCATTGTATTATAAGTTTTACAATGCAAAATTATCAAAAACAATGCTAAAACTATCCGTCGGGGCAAAATCTTAAAAAAAACTTTACAACTTTACCCTGTATTTTTTTAGCCTGTCGTTGATCATATTTTCGGGAATAATGCTCTTGATGCCGTCGATAACAATATTGATAAGGTTTTCGCGCATATAATCGGCTCTAACAAAGAGAGATACAGTGCGCGTGGGCACCGGCTCGGCTATCGGACGGAGATTTTTCTTAGTTTCGTCGCACAAAAGCGGAATATGCAGTTCGGGCAAAACGGTAAAGCCGTCGTTCTCGTCAACAATTTGCAAAAGCGTTGATATATTGCCGGTTTCGTATATATTGCGTTCGATATTGTTGTAAGTAGTAAGACCTTCAATTTGATTTTTGAAGCATATCGACTGTTTCAGCGGCCAAAGTTTTTTGTTTGGCGATTTTTCTAAATCAATGCTTTCGTTTTTGCTCAGCGGGTCGTTGGGCGAAACGTATGCCAAAAGTTTCTCGTTATATAGCGGAATTTCAAGCAGTTCGCTATTTTTTTCGGGGTTAGACATTATAGCCATATCAATCTCTGCCGATTTGAGTTTTCCCACTATGTCGCAGTTGTACATCTCTTTGGCTATCAGTTTGATATCGGTAAAATTGTTGATGTACTTAAAAAACTTGGGCATAATGTAGGGCGCAATTGTGGATGTGATGCCAAGACGGATTTCGCCGCTCGACTTCTGCCTTTCGTTTTGTGTAAGTTTTAGCAACTGCTTTGAGTGAAAAAGCACTATACGTGCCTGACGGATAAGGTTTTCGCCGGCAAGTGTAGACTTAATGGGGTGCATCTTGCGGTCAAAGATGGTGATGTCAAGTTCTTCCTCCAACTTGCGTATCATCAGGCTGAGGGTCGACTGTGTTATCTTGCATACCTCTGCGGCGCGGGCAAAATGCCTTTGCTCGTCTAAGGCTACGATATATTCCAATTGTTGTAGAGTCATAGAGTAAGTATTTTGCGCAAAGGTATTTGTTGTTTTGTAAAAATCTACATTATTTCTTATTTAGTTTATCAATATGCATATATATAAAAAAGAATATGCCCTTAGAGCATATTCTTTTGCATATTATTTAGTTTTTTGAACTTACAAAACCGGGAAAAGATATTTGTAAATATTTGACAATTCGGCTTGAAGGTCGGGCGAATCGGCTGTTACGGCTATCACGGCGTTTTTGGCGGGATGCACTATTATATATTGTCCGCGTGCTCCGTCGGCGCGGTATGCGTTTTCGGGACAACGCCACATTTGGTATCCGTAGCCCAAAAGCCAAGCGCAGTTTTCTTCGGTAAGTCCCTTAGCCTCAACTTCATCGGGACGTGTGCCGGCTGGTACTGACGGAACCTGATATTTTGATGCTTCCTCAACCCATTGACTGCTAACAAGTTGCTTGCCGTTCCAAACACCTTTTTGAAGAAACAGTTGACCAAATTTTGCCATATCTTCGGTTTTGAGATACAATCCCCAACCGCCGCAGTTGATACCCTGAGGACTCTCTTCCCATTTGGGTTTTTCGATTCCAAGCGGTTCAAAAAGGCGCGGAGTAAGGTAGTCTACTATTTTTTCGCCTGTAACTTTCTGAACAATAGCCGAAAGCATATATGTGCCGATAGAGTTGTAGCAATACCAAGTGCCGGGAGTTTTGGTAACGGGATGAGCAAGAAACGCCTTAGTCCAAGTTTCGGTGGTATCGTTGCGCACCTGCGGTTCGGTTTCGTGTCCGCAATTCATTGTGAGCAAGTCTTTTATGGTAATTGCTTTGAGATTATCCGAAACCTCTTCGGGCAGTTCGTCGGGGAAGAAATCCACCAATTTGTCGGTAACTTTGAGTTTACCCTCGTCCACAGCCATTCCCACAGCCGTGGCGCAAAACGACTTGCTCACCGAATGCATTACGTGCGGAAGATTTTCCTCACCGCCATTAGCCCAACGCTTATACACAGTCTCACCGTTTTTCAAAATCATAACGCTCTGTAATGTAACGTCTTTGATAGTGTCGGTGGCGGCAAAAAGTTCGTCGGCAGCGGTGGTAATTTTGTCGTTGCTGCCTTTGTTGCCTGCACAACCGCTCAAAATTGCGGCGGCGGCTAAAAATGTGATAATTAGTGATTTATTCATAAAATGTTAGTTTTGATGGTTTGTTAAATCAAATCTCTACTTATCAATCAACTCGTTTTTCTCAAAACTCCAATCTTTGCGCGAAAGGATTCCGGGAGTTTCGCCTTTGAACATTTTGGCTGCTTCGGCATCGCCTTTGAGTTGCCAGTTGAGCCAAGCGGTAGCCACAATCGAAAATTCGCCGCCGTGGGGCTGTGCGTAAGTGCCGCCGTGTCCTACGGGAAGATTGGCTGCAAATGCAGGAACTTTTGAAATGCGGTGAAAATCGTCCATACCGTTTTCGTAGGCAATGTCGAGAGTGTCGCCAAGAATATAGATAATAGGTGTGTGAAGTTCTTCCAACTTAGATTTTTCGGGCATAGGCATTCCGGGAATAGCCACGCCGGGATTCATAAATAATCCGCTGTTGCAAATCATAATGGTTTTGAGACGCGGGTCGGCACAGTTAAACAAAGTCTGTAAACCTCCGCACGACATTCCAGCGGCTGCAATGTTCTTAGTATCAACTTTTTCAAAAAGGTAACCGTCTTTGTTGGCGTTTTGAGCGATAGCCCAATCGATAGATTCTATCTGCTGCTCTGTTTTCGACATCGGACCTTTATAGAATACGGTGTCGTGAGGCATAAATCCCGTTGCCACAACGAGATAACCCTGCGATGCTATTTCGTTGAGGAAAAGCACGTGCTCGTGAGGCGAGTTGTTGCAAGCGCCATTACCCCAAACCAATACAGGAAGGGGATTATCCTTAGAAAATGGAGTTAAGTCCTTGGGACAGAAGATTGTGTGCTCTTTGAGAGTGGTATCCTCAAACATTACGGCTTTAAATGCGCCCGTTCCGCCGTCTTCGAGAACAATCTGACCTTCGGGCAATTGTGCGGGCACTTTGTTGCTTCCGCCTTGGCACGACGCCAACAACGCCGCTGCCATTACTGATAATACTAATGTGTGTTTCATAAATATATGTGTTAATTTTACGAGTTCCAAAAGTAGAAAAAGAATTTTGAAAAAATCAATAAAAGCAGGAAAAAAGACAAGTATTGAAAAAAAGAGCAACTCTGCCAATCATTAATACATTCCAATCAATGCATAACCGTTTTTAAAAGACGTTGCGTGGTCAAATTGCGGCTCAATCACCATTTTCCCTGTTTTATCAATAAAACCATATTTTCCATCAACCTTCACCCGAGCCAAGCCGTCATAAAAACCATCCGCTTCTTCAAATTGAAAGTCTATAACAACTTTGCCTGTTTTGTCAACATAGCCATAGTTTGGTGTATGAAATAATTGTTCCCACCATTGAGAGAAAGGAGACTGGTACTTATCATACATAGATAACGAATAATATTTTTCATCCACAGGAGTCAATGGTTCTTTGTCTAAAATAGATTGAAGAGTAGAATCATTAACCTTATTTCCTAACTTATCAATATACCATTTTATTTCTCCATCCATACCAACCAAGGCAAAGCCATTTTTGAAGTTTTCGGCAAAATCATATTGCAGTTCAATCACAATTTCTCCTTGTGTATTAACAAATCCTCTTTTGATATCATCGTTAACAAAACCGTATTTCATAGCCAAGCCATCTGAAAAACTACATGTGGAATATTGAGACTCAAATACCATCTCCCCTTTTTTATTAATAAACATCTGTTTCCCTTCTTCGGTCCTAACAATTGCCAAACCGTCAGAAAAACATATAGCATCGTCAAATTGAGGCTCAATTACTATCTTGCCGGTTGTGTCAATAAAACCGTATTTTCCATCAACTTTCACACTCGCCAACCCTTCGTGAAAGTCATCCCCACTATCAAATTGAGGCTCAATAACAATCTTGCCAGTAGTATCAATAAAACCAAATTTTTCATCAACTTTCACACACGCCAACCCTTCGTGAAAGTCATCCACACTATCAAATTGAGGCTCAATAACTATTTGTCCAGATTTGTTCAGAACCCCTTTTTTATTATTGACTTCAACCTTAAAAAAACCATTACCAATATCCCAGATATCATCAAATTGAGGTTCAACTACAATTTTACCTGTTGTATCAATAAATCCGTACTTTCCATTAATTTTCACACACGCCAAAGTGTCTGTAAACCTAAGAATTGCGTCAAACTTAGGAATGGTTAAAGTATCTACAAGATTACACATGCCATCAACAATTACGTAGATAGATCCATCTTCTGTTTGAAAAATATAATCGAACTTGAATCCTACAAAATATTGTGGTTTAGGATTCCAATGAACCAATGGCTTAGATGGGCAACAAAGATCCTCGCTTCTAAGAAGTCGTACCCCTTTAAATTGCGGCTCAATCACTATTTTGCCAGTTGTGTCGATAAGCCCGACTTTATCTGTTCGTTTACAAGCCACTAAACCAAACAACATGGCAAGCATTATCAAGGATAAAAAAATAACTCTTTTCATTGCATTCTATTTTTATTAGGAACTTAAACCCTTTAATAAGATCTTAGCCCGTTCTCTAATCCAATGTGTTAAAAAATCGAGCCGCGAATCTGGGAGATTGTAGCGGGGGTGCTTTTTAAATCTGAAATCAACAAGCCTTGTGAGCATCTTTCGTTGTCGGTGGGTGATTATTTGTGAAGCAAATTGCAGAAAATCAGTATACAAGGCAGGATGTATGGTATTTGCATACCGTTTATAATTTTTTATATCATCGTCCATAGCATAGCAAAACAACGATAGCCCATTATCAAAAACAGGCGCAGGAGAAACTATCGTATTTGTATGATTATCAATAATAAATCCAAAATTACCTGTATGCCGGTCTTGGTTGAGAATTACAGCATCGAACACAAACATATCTACCAACGAATTGTAAAACTCATCGCCAAGTGCCTTGTAATAATCTAATACCGAGTGAATATTATTAAAATTTATAAGATTTGAAGCGGCTACAAACGAAAAATCTTTTGACGTAAAAAGTGGACAGGTAGAACATAAACGCCCCTTCCATTGGCTAAGTCCGTATTGTACAGCATTGATTTGCATTGCGTTAGCCACCTGATAGGCGTAAAACTCGCTATAAGGTTCAAGACCTGTGTTTGCCGCGCCCACCGTGCCCGATTTATAAAGAGATATTTTGCCGCCTATTTTGCGCCACGCCTTTGCCAACATTCCGTTTGTAGTAAACTCTGGCGATGAGCGGAAACTTGTTTTCAGATACGACCCATAGCCGGTAAAGGCAATTGCTCCCAAAACTGTTGAAAACCTATTGTCGAAAAGGTTCAACTCTGCAAAAGCACGTTTTTCGGTTTCGGGACAAAGCCAATAACAATCGTTGAGCGATAGTCCGTAACTTACCGACAGTATGCCACAAATATCGTCTTCGGTGAGGTTCAACCTCGCCAAAAAGTTTTTTACATAATATCTGTTGGCAGGGATTGTTCTGTGTCTCAGCCATTTCAATAATATTTCTTCTGAAATTTTTCCACAAAACTCCAACGGAAGGAATTTTTTATAATCCTCCTCCACTGTTGCTTGATTGATATTGCAGGTGGTTTCGCAATTATCGGTCTGCAACCAAAAGCCAAAAATTGTTTTGTCGAAATATTTGAAGTTAAAATACATATCACATATTTTATTGTGGCAAAGATAATCATTATTCACAAAAATTGCCTCCCCGTCCGTTTTTTAAGGAATTTTAACAATGTTAAGAGACATTATATTAAATTAATTTTGCCGCATTATTAAACCTTTTGTTAATTTTGTGTCCAATAATAGGAAAACGATTATTCATTTTTACCCAAATTTAAAATAAAGAAAAACAATATGCGAAAACAAATTTTCAGAGGCCTTTGCGCAGCAGCATTGGCTCTTAGCGTAGGAAGCGCAAGCGCACAATGGGGACGCCCCGAACCCGAGGATCCCGATGGCTTGCAAGATGCCTACAAAGACTATTTCAAAATCGGTGTTGCCGTTAATATGAGCAATCTCAACCGTCCCAACGAGGTGGAAACCATCCTCAAAGAGTACAACAGTATCACCGCCGAAAACAATATGAAACCCGGCGAGGTACATCCCAAAGAGGGCGTGTGGACTTGGGAAAAGGCCGACTCTATCGCCAACTTTGCCCGTAAACACAACATCAAAATGCGCGGTCACTGCCTTGTATGGCACAGCCAATTCTGCGACTGGATGTTTACCGATGCCAAAGGCAAAGAAGTTACCAAAGAGGTATTCTACAAACGCCTCAAAGAGCACATCACCACTGTGGTAAACCGTTACAAAGATATCGTTTACTGCTGGGACGTTGTTAACGAGGCTATGGCCGACAATGCCCGTCCTACACCGTGGAACCCCAATCCGTCGCCTTACCGCGAATCTCGTCTCTACAAACTCTGTGGCGATGAGTTCATTGCTAAGGCTTTCCAGTTTGCTCACGAGGCCGACCCCAATGCTCAACTTTTCTACAACGATTACAACGCAGCCGACCCCGGCAAACGCGACCGTATCTTCAATATGGTTAAGAAAATGAAAGACGCTGGTGTGCCTATCGACGGTATCGGTATGCAGGGACACTACAACGTTTACGGTCCTTCGATGGAAGACATCTCGGCTGCAATCGAAAAATACTCTACAATCGTTAAGCACATTCAGTTCACCGAGTTAGACGTAAGAGCCAACGAGGAAATGGGTGGTCAGTTGCAGTTTAGCCGCAACGAGGGCGTAACAATCCAACCCTACGTTCGCACCCTCCACGACAATATGTATTCGCAACTTTTCCGCGTGTTCCGCAAATACAAAGACGTTATCGACGTGGTAACATTCTGGAATGTTAGCGACCGCGACTCTTGGGTAGGCGTTAACAACTATCCTCTTCTTTTCGACAAAGACTGCAAACGCAAATCTTCGTACCGCGTAGTAAAACGTTTCAACGCAGCACTTGATAATCAGAAGATTAAAGAAGATTTCAAACCCTCTGAACTCAACCAGCCCGGTCAAGAATATCCCCAAGTTAACTCGCAGGGATTTGCCCGTTTCCGCGTAGAAGCACCTCAGGCTAAATCAGTTATCGTAAGCCTCGGTCTTGGTGGCAATATGGGCGGTGTTGGCGCAACAGTTCTCCGCAAAAACAAAGACGGTGTTTGGGAAGGCACAACCGAAGGTCCTATGGACGAAGGTTTCCACTACTACCACCTCACAATCGACGGCGGTGTGGTTAACGACCCGGGCGCTAAAAACTACTATGGTTCAGTACGTTGGGAAAGCGGTATCGAAATTCCCGCTCACGACCGCGATTTCTACGCTGAGAAAAACGTTCCCCACGGAAATGTTCAGCAGATTCTCTTTTGGAGCAAGAGCACAAACAAATTCCAACGTGCATTTGTTTACACTCCTCCCACATACGGCGTTAACCCCAAAGAAAAATTCCCCGTACTCTACTTGCAGCACGGCTGGGGTGAGGACGAAACCGCTTGGAGCAACCAAGGACACGAAAACCTCATTATGGACAACTTGATTGCAGAAGGCAAATGCAAACCCTTTATCATCGTAAACGCTTACGGCCTTACCAACGATTTTAAATTCGGCTCTATCCGTCAGTTCGACGGCAAAGAGTTTGAAGAGATGCTCTGCAACGAACTTATTCCTTACGTTGATTCGCACTTCAAAACCAAAACCGACCGTGCAAACCGCGCTCTCGCTGGCTTGTCGATGGGCGGTATGACCACAAAATTGATTTCTGGCCGTAGAGTTGACCTCTTTGCTTCGTTCGGACTTTTGAGCGGTGGACAGTTTGCTCCTGCCGACTTCAAAGATGCCAAAGCAGTTAACTACCTGTTTGTTGGCTGTGGCGAAAAAGAGAGCCCTGACGCTATCAAGAAATCAGAAGCCGACTGCAAAGCCGCAGGTTACAACATCCAAGGCTACGTATCACCTGGCACAGCACACGAGTTCCTCACTTGGCGCCGTTGCTTGTACCAAATGGCTCCGAATTTGTTTAAATAGTTGATTGCCAATAGGCTAAAATATATCACCCGAAATGGAATATGATCTTCCGTTTCGGGTGATTTTATATATGTTGCGTTTAGGAGGAAGTACGGAAATTAAATCATTATGTTTTCGGTTTTTGCAAATTAGCATCGTCTCTATCGTTCAAAAACATCAACACACCCATAAATATAGCGACAATAATCTCAATAGTATAAAAAATTACATCACGAGAGAAATCGTAATCAAAGACAATTTTATCATTTATTTTTATTTGATAATAATCCTGAAATTCTGTGCGGTTTAAATTTCTATCAGATCTGATTCCTGACTTGTATCTAATTTTCATATATGCATAACCTGCGCTATCTATATTGTGATAGATATCTGACATTATTTGACCATCAAACGTAAATGAAAAAAAATTACCTCCAAATATAAATTGCTTTCGAATTTTGTCTAAACTATCTGATGATAACTTTTCACTTTGATCATAAATGGTATTTATAATATGCATTGTTTCTTTAGTTGAATCCGGGGATATAGTGACCTTATTATAAGAAATATGTAAAACATATCCTTCCGCATAAGACACATCATCTAAACTTTTGGGTGCTTTCCTAATTAAATGTAATACACCAATAATTAGAAATATAAAAATAATAATAGATCCGATATGACGTTTCATCGTGTTTAATTAATATTTTATCAATGATTATGACTTCTAAAAGAAAGTTGTTCGATTTACAAGTTGAAAATTGCTATCATAACTCCTTAACTGCTAATTCAAAACTAATTTGCTCGAATTGTTCATCAGTAATTGAATTCATATAATTAATCATATAATCTATATGGCAAAGATAGTCATCTAAATTAAATTTGATTTGTTTCTTATCAAGAATAAAATATTTAATTAGTAGAAACAATCCAAGTACAACTACAACGCTTAACGAAATAAAAAAAATCATATCAGAATAATACCCTCCCTTAAAACCATCTGACGCACGATTACTTGCACACTCTTTAACAAAAAACAAAAGTACGCAAAAAGGGATCAAGGCTTTTATAAACAAGGAATCCAAAATAGAGTGAAGTTTAAAATGTTTGAAACGAATTTGTTTAAAATACATCGGGATAAATGATTTATCATTTTTATTAAGGATTTCATTTAAATTATCCATAAATGTAATTAATGATTTAAAGCCTTCATCATCAGAATGATTAGATGACACAACTTGTTTTTTAAAGGAAGATATTTTGTCTAAAACAGCAATCTTTGTTGGTTTATTTAAATTCATATGGCGGGCAACAAATTGGTTTATAAGAATCTTTACTTGTGATTGCCGCAAAAATATAAAAAAAATGCACACCTCCAAAAAAAAACGGCCGGAGAAACATCTCCGACCGCTGTTGATTATGAAAAGAAACAGATTTTATTTCTTCTTAAAATTCCACTTTGCGTTGTCGTTGTTGAAATCGAATTTGGCAAGTGTGGGGGTGCTGTCGCCAATTGAATAGAGCACGAGTTCTTCGCCGTTGTGTCCGGGAACGCTCTTGGGCATAATGCGGTATGTGCCGTCGATACATTGGTCGATGCGCCAAAGTTGCTCATCAGCGCCGGTGTATTCGGGAACGGTTACTACCTCAGCCTCGGCTGTGGCAGCAAGTGCGCGGTTTGTGCCTTCGATCACAATCTTGAAATAAGGTCCGCCAAGATAGCCGCCTTTTTCGGGAACTGCGGTAATCTGCCAACGTTGGTGAGGACGGTTCATCCATTCGTTCATTCTTACAGGATTTTCACCTTTGGGGAATGTGCTTTGAACATCGGCAAGAGCCTGATTTTTAACCTTTTCGATGGGGCGTTCTTGGTTACGGTTAAACCAACGCATTCCGCCTTCGGCACGGGTAAAGTCTACGCTAAGTTCGAGCGCATATCCGCGACGTTCAGAAGAGATTTCGTAAACGCCGTCTTCGATGTTTTCGCCAACGGTAGGCCAATCGTTTTTCCAAATAATAGGACGAATTGCAAGTGTGCTGTATCCGCTGAGGTCGAGGTCTGCCTCAAAGTGGAACGACATTTTTTCAATGCCGTCGGTTATGATTTCTCTACCAAAGTGTCCTGCGCCAAAACGACGGTCTTCGGCATCTACAACCATCTTGCCGCCGCCGTGAATCATATCGCGACCCACATTATCAACATAAGGACCTGTTACCTTGCGCGAACGTCCGCAAACGATATTGTAAGTAGAGTTGGCACCGTCGCAGCAAGTGCCGTGAGTACCAAGCAGATAGTACCATCCATTGTGATACATAAGGTCGGAAGCCTCGCAGTCGATAGCCACGTCGATAGCCTTGTTGCCCTTAACACGCTCGCCAGTTTTGGGGTCGAGTTCCACAAGACGGATAAATCCGAAATATGTACCGTAAGTAAGCCACAGACGGCCGTCGGTGGGGTCTAACAAAAGACCAGCGTCAATAGCGTCGCAATCTTCATCGTATTCTGAATTAGCCACCTCGATGGGTTCGGTAAATTTAAAGTCGGGTGATTTGGGGTCGAGAGTCTTGTTCCACATAGTTACCACCTTGCCTGCGTGACCGCCGCCGAGACCTCCACCTGTGGTAGAGTAAGCGATAAGGTAACGGTCGCCAATTTTGATAGCATCGGGAGCAGCACCGCCACCGGGACGTTCTGCGCCGCCGTTCCAAGTCCAACCGTCCTCAGAAATCAATCCGCCGCCACCTGTTCCAAAGGTGTAATATTTGCCACCGCACTCCATAATAGTTGACGGGTCGTGGATAAACGGTGCGCCAATCTGTGCGTTTGAATTTTGAGCAAAAGCCGCCGACGCTACGCACAACGCGCCTGCAAGTATATTTCTTGTTTTCATCGTTTTCTGAAAATAAAATAAATTAATGTATTACAATTAGTTGCAGGTGATGGTGATATTCTTTACAGGTTTGCCGTTTTCGTCGATAAACCTAACGCAGAAGTCGCTCATACCCGGGCCGTTGATAACTGCGCCACGGAGAATGTTTTTGCCCTTTTTGAGGGTAAGACGTTTTGAAACGCAATCGTCCATTACCATACGACGGTCGCCCGAAAGAATAACGGCTTCGCTGCCATTGAGCCACCACATTGATGCCGAGTTAGAACCTACTGCAAGACGTACATTAGGAATATCTTGGTCGCAGTTGATAACTGTAACAGCGTGGAATATAATGCCATAGCGGGTTTTGTTGTTGCCAGTGGCAAAACGGTAAAGTTTAATGTTGAAAAGTTTGCTGTCGTAAGCGTGCCAAACGAGAGTTTCTTTTGCAGGCACAGGGTCGGGAAATTTGAAACCCATAGGCGGACGAGGACCGTCGAATTTAACCTCAGGCTCTTTTAAAACGTTGGCTTTCACCTTTTCGCCATTCTTGGGGATGGTTTTGAATTGGTTTGGATAATACTCCTTGGTCAACTGCTCGCGAACGTAGCTATCAACGAACACAGTGTTGCCACGGTTTGGGCGACCGATGGGGTCTAACAAAAGCCAACGACCGATAAAGCCGTCCTCATTGGGTTTGGCAGGCGAATTAGACGCCGGCACAAAATAGTTGTCGATACTCGGCGAGGGAGCAATCTGTTGAGGCTGACCCCCGGGATTGAACTGCGCCGACACGCTAAATGCTTGAAAAGCAAGCGCTACAATCAATGCTGAAACCTTTAAATTGTTTCTCATATTTGTTTTATAATTAAAAAATTAATAGTTATAAAAATTAATTTATCGCTTTTTAGACGTGGGTTTTTAAGATTGGTTTAATATAAATATTGATTTTTTTAAAATTTTTTAACAAGAGGGGGAATAAATGGCTTGGTGGCACACAATAATATTTGCAGCATTATTGTATAGTTTGTATTTTTGTGCAGTATAAGTTCAGTATCTTCGGTGGAAATTGAATTTCCACCAACAGACTTTACACTAACACTAATATGCGCTAACACTAATATTAAAATATGGAAAAGGAAACCTTTACTTGGCAATCACCAGGGGCTTGGCGTAAACCTTGCATTGTGCACGTAACTATGGTGGCAAAGGACAGGCAACATCTGTTTGGCACACTTAAATACGATGGCACCAAGGCCGTTGTGGAAAAAACACCACTCGGATGGGTACTTATCCACCAACAGAAGAAAATGCTTGACTTATGCCCCGAAATCAAAATTCTTGCCGACAAGGTTATGCCCGACCATCATCATATCGTCCTACAAGTAACGCGGACTATGAAACGCAGCATCAAA
The DNA here is from genome assembly GCA_017394445.1 of Bacteroidales bacterium. Taxonomy (GTDB): domain Bacteria; phylum Bacteroidota; class Bacteroidia; order Bacteroidales; family UBA3824; genus UBA3824. Next base: position 16,036 of record JAFPYT010000022.1, read on the forward strand.
GAAGTAGTGCGCGGATATATGCAGGGATGCAAGTCCGAAGCGCGAAAAATGGGTTTCGTCCAAAATATATATGACGACGTACCTTTCTTTCGGACATTGTGCCACAAAGGACAACTGAGCGCTATGATCAACTATGTGTACGACAATGCCAACCGTGCTTGGAAACGCAAACAGAATCCAGATTTGTTCAGGCTTCATCGTAAGACCGAGTTCTGTGGTATGACATTTTCGTCGCTTGGCAATATCTTTTTGCTTGATTGGCCCGACTGTCAGATGATAGAAGTATCGCGAAGTGCCACTGATACACAGATTCAAGAAATGTTGCAAACAGTGTTGCAAGCGGCTCAATACGGCGTTGTTACATATACCGCCGCTATCAGCAAAGGCGAACAAACCATTGCACGGACTTTGAGGGAACAGGGGTTTCCGTTGGTGATTCTACTAAATGACGGTTTCCCAGAAGAAGGCTCGCCTCACGAAAAATACTATAAACCCGGCGGTGTCTATTTCGAAGCGTGTTCCAATGGCAAACTTCTTCTTTTAGAACCTTCTGAACAGACTATTACCGCGCCAACAATCCGCAATGCAACAGAGCATACCCTACGACAAAAGGCAGAAGTCAAGCATTTAGCATATTCGCAAATACCCGTTTCGTCGCAGCGTTATAAATTTATGGCTCTCAACGAGATAGTAAGGATACTAACCAAACGCTAATTGATGAAAAAATTTGCACAATCCCTTTACAATCCTTATATTTGCAAACAAAAAAACATCACCCACAATGCCCCGCATCATCCTCACCCTTCTATTCCTCCTCGCATTCATCCCCACCATCTCCGCCAAGTGCAAAAAAATCGGCCTCTTAGTTGCCGTGGAGCAGCAGAGTATTTTTGAAAAATATGGTAAGGCGGCTAAGGTGGAATCGGCTGGTGGATTTGATGTTTATAGTTACAAAAACCGTGAATATCAACTTTTTGTTATCAATAGCGGTGTGGGCGAAATTGCGGCAGCGGCTGCCACTCAGGTACTTATTGATGTCTATAAGGTGGATTTGGTGGTGAATTTTGGCGTGGTGGGCGCTCTCACCGACGAGATGACGGTGGCTGAAAACTGCGTGGTGGAAAAAATTGTCCATTATCAATTCGACCTTTCGGGCATCGACCCTGTGAAAAAAGGACAATATCCGGGGTTCAACAGCGAGTTTCTATATACCGATACCGTTTTGATTAACAAGGCGTTAAAGGTATATCCTTCGCTCAAAAAAGTTACCTGTGCCTCTGCCGACCGTTTTGTTGCCGACAAGAACGAAAAAGATGAACTCCACACCAGTTTTGGTGCTGATATTTGCGAAATGGAGTGCGCGGCAATTTTCCTCACCTGCCACCGCAATCACGTTCCCTGCTTATTTATAAAGGCTGTTTCCGACTCGCTCACCGGCGATGGCAAGGAATATTACCAAGAATATCTCCGCGCCGCTTCGTTGTGTTTGGATATTACCGACAAAATTATCCATCAATTGTAAAAAATCATTACACCACTGTAAAATTTTTTTACACTCTTTACACTATCTATATAACTATAACATACTACTAATCAATTATTTAAAAATTGTGGCACGGGGTATGCCATTAGTTATGGTGTATGTTAAACAATTTAAAACTTAAAAAAAATGAAAGCATTAGCATTAATATTAACTGTGGCAGTGGCAGTACTTGTAAATATTCCTAAGTGCAACAACGAAACAATTACTGATCTTGGACCCGACACTTCGTATATCGCCAATTTTTCAAACTTTAAAAGCATTGACGCTAAGGGAATTGCGTCGATAAACTACACGCAGGGCAAAGAATTTCATTTAAAGGTTTACGGTCAAAAATTATGCGTCGATAATCTTGTTCTTTCTGTCCAAAACGGCACGCTCTACATTTCGCAAAAAAAGAGTATCAATGCTAACGGATGGCAGCGTTTGAATATCGACATTACCGCACCCGACATCGAATCTCTTGCCATCGACGGAGTTGGCTCGTTTAATTGCGACGGCAATTTTTCGGTAGACCACAACATCAAAATTATTTCTGAGGGTGTGGGAAACGTAACCTTTAACGATGTAGTGTGCAACGATTTGGAAATTAGAAGCGAAGGTGTTGGCAGTGCAAACATCCACAACCTTGCGGCCAACGATGTGGACATTATCTGCTCTGGCGTGGGCGGAGTAACGGTAAACACCAACTGCCACTATGTAAAAGTTAATTGTTCGGGCGTTGGCGGAGTAACAGTCTCTGGCTCAGCCGATAACTATTCCGTTATTAAGAGCGGTGTTGGAGGAGTGAATGTTAACGGACTTAAAAAAAAATAGTACGATAATTATATAATATGTGAGTGTTTACAAAAACGGTTCGTGTTGATAGCTTACACGAACCGTTTGATTTTTTGTATTAAGAGAAGATTACTTCTTAATAATCTGCGTTCTGCGAGTGTTAGAATAATCTACGCTTGCTTTTTTTGAGAGAAACTCGCGCATACAGTCGCAAGATGTTTTGGTGGTTTCTACGCCGCCGTATTGTTTCATATCGGTGATGGAAACGGTGTAACTGTTGGCTGCCACGGTGTAAACTTTCTTAGGTTTGATGGGCTTGCCGTTGGGCAAAAGTCCTTTAACTTCAAGCACTTTGTTGGGGTCGTCTTTGTCAACGTACATAATGTAACTCATTCCGCTAACGTAAGGTTCAACGCCCTCGTCGCGCTCTTTGCAGAGTTTGATAACGTCGAGAATCTGTTTTCCTGTGAGTTTGAATGTCCAAATAAGGTTGCCAAAGGGGTCGAGCATAAGCGCGTCTTTTACAGTAAAATCGCCTGCATCGTGATAGTCGAAACGAACACCGCCGCCGTTTTGGATAGCGATTTGGCAGTTAGACGAAGCAGCCTGTCCGTCGGTCATCATACAGCCGAAATTGTCGTAACCTTTAACAGGTTTTTCGAGGGTGGTAACGCGTTTTTCAAGTTCGGGATTTTTGCAGAAATCAGCCACCATCTTTTCGATTTTTTCTGACTTCAACTTAGAGTTTTCGATGTCGATTACCTTCGACGACTTGCTTACAACCTTGCCGTCTTTGAGGGTAAATTGTACCAAGGTGCAGAAACGTACTTTGTTTTTGCTTTGGGTAATTAACACATTGTTTACCAAAGTGTTGCTTTCAACATACGTGTGCGAGTGTCCGCCGAGAATAGCGTCGAACATAGGGAATTTTTGAGCCATCTCCTTATCCTCGTCGAAACCGATATGCGAAACAAGGATTTCGATGTCGCACTGTTTGCGGAGCGCGTCGGCGTATTTGTCAACTGTTTGAACCACAGGAGTAAATCTGATGCCCTTAGCCTTGTCGGGGTGGCAGTCGGGAATACCTTGCGAATTGATTTGCAAAACTCCCAAAATGCCCACCTTAACGCCGTTTACGTCAAAAATCTTGTAGGGATCGAACTTGTAGCCCATAGAATCGGCAGGGAAAACATTGCAGACAATGTGGGGAAAAGTGCTGAGGTTCATCAACTTTTTGAGATTTTGAAAACCTGCGTCAAACTCGTGGTTGCCAAGTGTGGAAACGTTGAAACCAATAGCATTCATCAACTCTGTCATCGGGCGCGAAGGCTCGGGATACATATCGTTGAAGGGGTTGCCAGTGCGGTTGTCGCCCGAACTAATGATAAACAAGTCGGGATAGATAGCCCTGAGACTGTCGACCACGCCGCCGAACTGAGCAAAACGGTCGAGATATGCGTGCATATCGTTGATTGCGAGAATATTAACGGTTTTGTCCTGAGCCGAAACCGAAAGTGTAAAAATCAGCAAAAATGCTGTGAGGATTGATTTTAAAGATATTTTCTTCATTATATAAGTTAATTAAAAAATGATTAATAGCACAAAAGTAAGGTATTATTTTCAAAAAAGCAAATGGTTTGAGACTAATTACAAAAAATAAAATAGTCTAACTATCTAACAATATGCATATTGAAACAAAAAAAATTTTTTCTTCAAAAATATTTTTCCGTATCATAAAAATACCTACTTTTGCAGCGCAATCGGAAAGATGGCAGAGTGGTCGAATGTATCGCACTCGAAATGCGACGTAGGGGTGACTCTACCGGGGGTTCGAATCCCTCTCTTTCCGCTAAACGCCCGAAGTATTTGCTTCGGGTTTTTTATTTTTATCGGTTTCAAATTTTATTTTTAATTTGTTTTTTATCAAAATTATTTGTTTATTAGCAACTGAATTTCATAAATAATAACATATTTATTATCAAGTAGTTGCAAACAAAGATATTGAACAAAACGATTATTGTATTGGTGTATTCGTTGCTGTTGTCGGTAGCCAATGCCCAAAACAGCGGCGTAACCTTCGACGCTTACCAATTCAATTTCGGCACGGTATACGAGGAGGAAGGGTCTGTTTATCATATATTTATGTTTAGAAACGATGGCAACGAGGCGGTGTCGCTGGCGTTTGCTAATCCGTCGTGCAAATGCCT
>JAFPYT010000229.1 GCA_017394445.1 Bacteroidales bacterium
AAATTGCAATAAAAAAATATCATCTCCTGAACGATAATGGTCTTTAATGTAGGCATCTGCAGTGTTACGAAGTGCTGTGTTAACCATCATATTACCGCCGTTGCACATTATGGGATGACCTGCTATTGCAGCACCCGCGGTAAGTGTGAGTATGGCAAGCGATTCGGTTTGACAAAGGCGTTGGAAAACGGATTTTGGGTTGTCGGCCTTTATTATCAAAGGTGCTAAAAGAATATCAGCCTTGGTGTGCTGCGCCGAGGCTGCCATAATGCTTGCCCACTGTGGATTGCTATAACAATCGGCATCGGTAAACAATATATAAGGTGCATTGCAATGCGTCAACGCTGTGCGCAGAGCGGCTTTTTTGCCGTTGCCGTTATTATGACATAATATAAAATTATAGCGTTTTTTATACTCCGAGGCAATGCGGTAAGTGCCATCGGTGGAATGGTCGTCTACTAAAATCAACTCACTATTTTGGTAATTTTGCGACGATATACACGATAAAAATTTATCAATATTCTCCTCCTCATTTTTGGCAGCGGTGATAATGTTGATGGGGAGGTTTGGCGGGGTTACAGAGGGGATGGATTCTTTGTGGGATAGGAATTTGAGGGTGTAAAAGAGGATTAGGGCGGAGTAGATTATCACCAATGAAAATAGGATTATTAACATTATTAAATCAATTAGGTTGCCAACATATTTCGGCAGAAATAGTACGTATGCCGCCACATTTAAGGTCAGGGGTGTTTAGTGATTCTTGCGTCGTTGCTCGTTGGCGTTCTTCTTTGATTGAGAGCGGTTTTGAAACTCCGATATTTGCTGCAACATCTGTTCCCGCGAGTAAGGTTGCAACGACATTCGTAATGCCTCCCGTTGTGCAGCCGTGCTGTTCAAACGGTGAAAATCGTTTATATACAATTCGTTGGTTGATAAATAATTCTGCATAATACTCCAATTTTGCAAGACCTTGGTCGGTAAAGCCTTCGCCAATGATAGAAGATATTTCGTTCCAAAAGTCGTGGTTCATATTAATCTTTTTTCTCTGCCAAAGGTAATAATATTTTTGAACATCAATGCATATTTCCATTTTTCATTTTTACCCCACTCATCCACAATCCCAACGCCGTTAATGCGCCGTTGAGTAGCAAAAGTTCGTAGCCCATTTTGTAGCCGTTGAACCACGCTTCGCTGTTGAGACTGATTACAAGACAGATAAGGGGCGAAAGTATGCAAATAATCGGCACAAGGCGGTCGCGGACAGGGCGTTTGGAATATAGTCCGTAAAAATACAAGCCGAGCAAAGGTCCGTAGGTGTAACTTGCCACCACGTACACAGCCTCAATCACGCTGGTGCTGCCTATCGCCTTAAAGAGGTAAATGATTACACCCATTACTAATGCGTTGATAATATGCACTTTTTGACGTGTGCGGCGGAGGCTTTCGTCGTTACCCTTTTTGTCGGCACGGAGAATGTCGATGGTTACCGAAGTGGTGAGTGCGGTTACCGCGCTTCCTGCCGAGGAGAACGCCGCAGCCACAAGTCCGAGGATAAAAAGAACGCCTACCGCTGCGGGCAAGAAAGGCACTCCGTCGGCATTGGTGGCAGTGGCAAGGTATGGAAACAGTTCGTCGCTTTTGAGTGCATTACCCTGAATATCAGTGAGTGCGCCGTTGGTAAAAAGTCCCAACTGAGCAGCATAATTATAAAGGAGTATGCCGAGCGCAAGAAACAAGAGGTTAACTGGCAGAAAACCAAAACCATAACTGATAACATTCTTTTGCGCATCTTTAAGGGTGCGGCACGAGAGGTTTTTCTGCATCATATCCTGATCCAATCCCGTCATTGCAATGGTGGTGAACATTCCGGCAAGAAACTGCTTGAAAAAGAAGCGTTTATCATTGTAATCAGAGAAGAACCACGTGTCGGACATTTCGCTCGACGCTATCGACGAACAAAGGCTGCCCAAATCCAATCCCATCTGCTTGCAAACAAAGTAGATACACAGCACCACAGCGGCAATAAGCGAAAGGGTTTGCAGCATATCGGTCCACACAAGAGTTTTAACGCCTCCACGAAACGTGTAAAGCCACACAATTATCATTGTTACAGCCACATTGAGCGCAAAAGGCACTCCAATCTGATTAAAAAGCACCAACTGCAACACTATCGCCGTAAGGTACATTCTAACACCGCATCCCAAAAACTTGGAAATCAAGAAGAAAAC
>JAFPYT010000230.1 GCA_017394445.1 Bacteroidales bacterium
CAGATTCTATATTGATTTTGCCGTGGTGCCGGCTGATAAATTCTTTGCAAATCAAAAGCCCCATACCAGAGCCTTGTTCGCCCGCTGTGCCTGCTGTAGAGCGGTTTCGGCTCACCACAAGCAGTTTGTCTACGGTTTCTTGGTTCATTCCTATGCCGTTGTCTTCGATTATTACATCGATGCCTTCAGGAGACTGTTCTGCAGCCACGGTAATAAGTCCGCCCTCGTTGGTATACTTTACCGAATTAACTGTAATATTGCGGATTACGGTTTGCAACATCTGCGCATCAGCCCAAATAGTATCGGATGTAGATGTGCGGTTGATAAGCATAATGTGTTTTTTCTGCGCCTGACCCTTTACCTCGCTAAGAGCCTCATCTACGGTATAATGCAAATTAAGTTCTTCGGGTTCAAAGGCAATAGTGTTTTGTTGCGAACGGCACCAAAGCAGCAGATTGTTGAGCATATCGTAAGTGGTTTTTGCCGATTGAAGAATCACACCCGAAAGTTCGTTAGCCTTAGGGTCGTTGATTACAGCCTCGCGTTTGCGGAGAATTTCAGTAAGTCCTATTATTGCGTTAAACGGGTTTCTAAGGTCGTGAGCAATAATGGAGATAAACATATTCTTGGTGTCGTTGGCCTTTTGGAGCTCCTCGCTTTTGTGGTTGAGAGTTTCTTCGTAAGCCTTGCGTTCGCTGATATCGGTGTTGACACCTGCCACACGTATCGGGCGACCGTTTTCATCGCGCTTAACCACGCATTTTACCACCATCCATTTTTCAGTGCCGTCTTTGCAGCGGACTTTGAGCTCCTCGTTAATCATATCAATTTTACCCTCTTTAACACCGTCGTAAAATGTTTGGAACTTTTGCTTATTTTCGTCATCGCTAATAACATTCACAAAATCAGAGGGTTTAACAAATGCATTTTCGTCATCCTCGTAGCCGAGTTGACGGCGGTATTGAAGGTTGACAGTGAGTTTGTTGTCGGCAACATCAAAGTTCCAAGTGCCGTCGTTGCTACCTTCGAGAAAGAGTTCGAGTTGTTTTTTGGCTTTGTCTAACTCGTAAGCCTTGTTGTCGAGGTCTTTGAATTGCTTTTTGATTTGATACGAAAGTTCCACGGTGCGTTTTTCGGCAAGGCGTTTTTCGGTAAGGTCTTGCGCCAACATAGCCACATATCCGGGTTCGGAACGGTAGAAGTTGAAACTCATATAACGGTTAATCAAATCAAAGTTTTTTTCGTATCTAAGCGATTCGCCAGTGTTGTTTACCTTGAAAACATCCTCGGCAAACGCCTCATAAAATTTAGGCAGAGTAACGCCCAAATCGCACCCGAACTTTACACCACGAGTTTTTGGTAACGATTCAAGCACCTTGCTGTTGGCATTTTCGAGAAAAATTTTGTTGTCTTGAACTCTGAAAAGTGTAAAGCCTGAGTTCATATTTTCAAACAACATACGATATTTGCCGCGTTCTGCTTTAAGTTCGTTGGCGGTGGTTTGAAGAGTGGCGATACGTTTTTTGATAACACCCATAACTCTCAGTTTTACCAAACCTTCGCACAAAGGCGTAATCAAAACTTCGGTAGCTCCGTTGTCAAAACAGCGATACACAAGGTCGGTTTCGTCTAAAGTGCCTGTAATTATTACCGACGATTGAGTTTTGGCAAAAACTATAAGTTGCAACACCCTGTCGATATTTTCGGTAAGTGGTAGATAAATAACCACAATACCGAAACCGCCCTCGGAAATTTTAGAAGCCGATTCGTCTATTCCACAATAAGATACCGAGGCAATGCCTTCTATAATCTTGCCAAGGATAGAAGCCTTGGCGGAGTCGTCTGATATTATTAGGGTGTTTGTCATAATTGTAGGTTGTTTTCAATTATTAAAAAAATGTGTGATTTTTTCTCGAAGTTCCTGTTCGGCGCGGTCGAGAATGTCGTTGGTAACCACAGTGTCGAACATAGGAGCACGTTTTATCTCCTGTTCGGCTTTGCTTACACGGCGGTCTATTTCGTCTTGTGGGTCGGTGGCGCGGCTTTCGAGACGGCGGCGCAATTCATCTACCGACGGCGGCTGAATAAAAATAGAAAGAGCCTTGCTACCAAAAATTTTCTTCAAGTTTATACCTCCCTCTACGTCAACATCAAAAATAATGTTGTTGCCTTTGCCAAAAATTCGGTCTATTTCGCTGTTGAGTGTGCCGTAATAGCGTCCGGCGTAAACCTCTTGCCATTCGATAAACTCGTTTTGGGATATTCTGCGTTTAAAATCTTCTTCGGTAAGAAAATAGTAGTTCACCCCGTCGGTTTCGCCCTGACGCGGACTGCGGGTTGTAGCCGAAATCGAAAACTCAAGTTTAAGACTGTCGTCTTGCATAATTCGGTTTATCAAAGTGGTTTTGCCCGTACCTGAGGGGGCTGATATTATTATAATTTTGCTCATAATGCCGTTTATTTTTTATGCAAATATGCAAAAGTTGTGCAATATAGAGAATTTTTTTAGGAATTTTATTTTTTTTTCTAATTTAGCAACAATAATTAACAGAATAATTTTTATACATATATATTTGATTATGAGTAACATCGAACTCTCCGAACAGGAACAAATACGCCGTCAGTCGCTGCAAAAACTCCGCGACTTGGGCATCGAGCCTTATCCGGCCGCTAAATATGAGGTAAATATACACACCGACGAGTTTAAAGAAAAATTCGCACACCTCCAAGTTGAAGAGTATGCCGAAGGCGAAACTCTATGCCTTGCTGGTCGTTTGATGAGCCGCCGTATTATGGGTAGCGCATCGTTTGCCGAATTGCAAGATTCAAAAGGACGTTTGCAACTTTACCTCAACCGCGACGTTATCTGTCCCGGCGACGACAAAACTATGTACAACGACGTGTTTAAGAAACTCTTAGACATCGGCGACATTATCGGCGTTAAGGGTATTGCATTCCGTACCAAAATGGGCGAACTCTCGCTCAAAGTGCAAGAACTCACCGTTTTGTGCAAATCGCTCAAACCCCTACCGATTGTAAAAGAAAAAGACGGAAAACTTTTTGACGCATTTACCGACCCCGAGCAGCGTTACCGCAAACGTTACGTTGATCTTATTGTTAATCCGCAAGTTAAAGAGGTGTTTATTAAGCGTACAAAACTTATGAACACTATGCGTCAGTATCTTGACAACCTTGGTTGCCTTGAGGTAGAAACTCCTATACTTCAGCCCATCTACGGCGGCGCATCGGCTCGTCCGTTTAAAACTCACCACAACGCTCTCGACCAGACGCTTTATCTCCGTATTGCCGACGAGCTTTATCTTAAACGCCTGATTGTGGGTGGTTTTGATGGTGTTTACGAATTTTCTAAAGACTTCCGCAACGAGGGTATGGATCGTTTCCACAATCCTGAGTTTACACAGATAGAACTTTACGTTGCTTACAAAGATTATTTCTGGATGATGGACACCGTAGAGGAGATGGTAGAAAAAGTGGCTATCGCGCTCAACGGCGACACCAAAGTAAAAGTTGGCGACAATATCATCGACTTCAAACGTCCTTGGAAACGCTTTACTATGTTTGAGGCTATCGAACATTTCACCGGCGTAGACATTTCGAATATGAACGAGGAGCAACTTGCCGAAACTGCCAAGAAATTTGGCGTAGAGGTAGACTCTACAATGGGCAAGGGCAAGCTTGTGGACGAAATTTTTGGCGAAACTTGCGAATCAAAGATTATCCAACCCACATTCATCACCGACTATCCCGTTGAAATGTCGCCCCTTACCAAAAAACACCGCTCAAAAGAGGGCTTAGTAGAACGCTTTGAGGCTATCTGCAACGGTAAGGAACTCTGCAACGCTTATTCTGAGCTCAACGACCCTGTAGACCAACGTCAACGCTTTGAAGACCCACTTCTGCTTGCAAAACGCGGCGACGAAGAGGCTATGGTGCTCGACGAAGACTTCCTCACAGCCATCGACCACGGTATGCCTCCCACAGCGGGCATAGGCATCGGCATTGACCGTCTTACTATGATTATGACCAACAGTGAGTCTATCCAAGACGTGCTTTTCTTCCCGCAGATGAAACCCGAGAAGAAATTCGAGTACGACCCTGTAGAGGCTTATACCGCAATAGGAATCCCCGAAGAGTGGGTTTCATTGGTTCAAAAACTTGGTTTCCTGAAAGTGGCAAACCTTGCCGAAGCCAAACCCGGAAAACTATTCAACGACCTCTGCGGACTCAACAAAAAAGGCAAGCTCAACCTCACCGTTCCCACACAAGACGATGTTAAGGCTTGGGTAGAAAAAGCAGCACAATAAATAATTACTGCATAAAAAAAGTAGCGATGCGCCAAGGCTCATCGCTACTTTTTTATTTTATATCCCTTTATTTATTATAATTACCTAATTTATTAAACTTTACCCACCAATTAAAAAAAGTGTCGTAAGTGATAAGGTTTTCGCCAAACTCTTTTTCAAACGCCTCTTTTTCAGCTTCGGTGATGTTTACGCGTTTGATTTTGTAACTCCAATCGTCGCGCACGGCAAGCGAATAGCCGCCAAGCATAGGACTTTCTTCAAATATTTTAACGCGCTCTTTCATTTTTGTTTAAATATATTATTGTTCGTTTTTCTATTTGCAACAAATGTGCCACGCACGAATGTTTATTAACAATTTTACTTGACAAAATGTATTATTATCGCTATTACAAGCAAAGCTAATGCAATGTAAGATAGATTTTTGCCCAAGCCATAATTTTTTTGCCTAACATCAAGCGACAACGCCCACAACACCACTGCAGCAAGGGCTATTATAAATACGATGCTCATTATAATATTTGTTTATACGCTGCAAATGTAATGTATATTTTATAAAACTCAAAAAAAACGGACATTTTTTTAAAATGTCCGCACTGAATAGAGTATATATGAAACTGTTGACTTTGATCAAAAATCTGCTCCGCCAAAATCGTCAGCGCCGCCATTGCCGCCGCCTTCGCCGTCTTCGGGGATTTGTTCTTTATAATTGTTGATCTTGAAGTTTACACCGATATTCCACGAGGGAGCTTTGCGATGACGCTCAGAATGTTCCCAAAATGCTTCGGTATCGGTGGTAGAGTTCATTTTCTGAGTTTTGAAAATATCGCGCACATTGAGCGATACCGAAATCCTCTTGTTCATAAACGATTGACGTACCGAAAGTCCTGTGATAAAGTTGCCTTTGTTAGACGAAATCAGCGACTTGTTGGCACTACGGTAGCGCATATTCACCTGAATTTTGGTGTTTTTGGCAGGAGCAAATGTAAACTGCTGACGCAAACGCCACGATTTGCCGTCGCGACTAAGGTCTTTGCCCTCGTAGTTGCCTCGGGTGTAATATTGGCGCATCTCCACATCGGTGTTGGATGTAAACCATTTGCAGGGGTCGATGTTGAGGGTAAGTCCTGCGCCGAAATCGTTGTTGGTACAAAGGTTTTCGGGACGAGAAATCAATATGTTGTTTTCGCCCAAGCGGCTAACATTCTGCATCTGACCGTCGGTGTGGCGGTAAAAAGTTTCCACTGCAAAAAACCATTTGGGATAAGTAATCTGATAATTAACCTCAAAAGCATCGCTGTAAACAGGTTCAATTTCAGGATTACCCATTGAGCGCGAATATTCGTCGCTATAAGCAGGATAAGGATTCAGCATACCCACCCACGGACGGCGTATGCGGCGCGAATAGCCCACTTGCACCGAATTTTTTTCGCCAATAGCGCGCGAAATATGCAACGTTGGGAAAAAGTCGGGACGGTCGATAGGGTAATCCTTATCGGGAGTTTTCATCAGACGGTGAGTTTGCTCGTAACGCAATCCAGCTTGAATACCAAAGCCAAGCCATTTGGTTGAATATGTGGTATATACCGAAGTTATATAACGTTCAAAATCCACTTTGTTGGTAAATTCGTCGTTGAGAATGAAATCACCGTTATTATCAAGGTCGCGCCATTGATAATCGGTGTTAGAACTTGTAAAATCAAACTGCGCACCTGCCTCAAAACGGTTTTCGTTGGGTAATGGAAGAGTGTAGTCGAGATTCAAGCGTCCACGGGTATTGTCGCGGATATTGTCGGTGTGGTGACCTTTGTGGTCGACGTTGGCATCAGCCTTAGTTATATATTGGTCAAAATTGTCGTCGTTGTCGTTGTGGTTTCGCGACACAAAGCCGTTGAAATTAAGTTTGTGACCCTGTGCGGAAAAATTGTGCTGATACGACATAGTGGCATTATAGTAATACGAATCGCCAGAGTTGTCGGTGATAGAATTTACATTTTCATCGTTGAAACGGTTGTCGTTTGCCTTGTTGATAGTCCATTTTTCATAATCGTTGGAACCATCGGAATTAGAGTGAGAAAGTCCGCCTTCAACGCTAAACGAAAGTATATCATTATCAGTGGCATAAAAATCGAAACCAGTTTTGAGACCAGCATGCTGGAATTGGTTTTCGTGTTTGTTGGTACGGAAATTATAAATATCAATACTATCGTTGGTGTTAGCATCAACGCTGTGAGTGATACGATTGTTGAGTCCTGTCATCGAGCCACCACGACTGTTGTAGTGCCCTCCCACAAAATAGTTGAATTTTTGGCGGCGAAGGTTAAGAAGAAAATCGCCACCATAACGGTGCTCGCTACCTGCATTGAGGTTTACCACGCCGTTGATACCCTGAACCACATTCTTTTTTGTTACAAGGTTGATAATACCGGTTTCGCCTTCGGGGTCGTATTTAGCTGAAGGGTTGGTAATTATCTCAATATTTTCAATCATAGCCGCAGGAGTCTGTTTAAGAATTTCAGAAGCGTCCATTGCTGACGGCTTGCCGTCAATAAGCACCTGAAAATTGCTATTACCACGGAGCGACACATTGCCATCAATATCCACCTCCACCGAAGGCACATTTTCAAGAGCGTCGGCAGCACTACCACCATCGGCAGCAATGTCGGTAGAGATGTTAATTACCTTACGGTCAATCTTATAGTCAATGTGATTTTTCTTAGCCGAAACCACAACCTCGTCGAGTTCGGTATGGCTAACTGAAATTTTTAAGATTCCAAGATTTTTGCGACCATCGCCTGTTACAGCAATATCCCTTACAGTAATAGTTTCGTAACCAATAAAATTGGCTTGAAGATAATAGGTTCCTGCCTTGGCAACTTCAATTTCAAAAGAACCGTCAGCCTTTGAGAGTCCGCCCGTTACGAGCGTTGCATCGTTTTGATTGTAAATTGCTACCGAGGCATATTCTACTGGCGAACCATTATCGGCATCCACAAGTTTGCCTGTAATAATAGTTTTTGCCAACGAAACATCTGGAACTAAAGCAAATACAATAATTGATAAAAGCAATAATAAGGATTTTTTCATGATAGAGTAATAATATAATGTTCTTATGTATTTTCCGCCTTAATTGACGAAAATTATAATAATTGGTTTAAGCTTCGGAATGTTAAAATGTGTAAAGACTACACTTATTAATATTACAATAAAATAAAGTGCTTTTTTGTTAATTTAACATTATTGATTTTGCTATTACAAAAAGATTATTTAATATTGCGAACTTTATTAACACTAATTTTAAAAGAACTATTATGAAACGTATATTTACATTAGCATTAGCATTAGGAGTATCTGCTACATTGTTTGCACAAGAAGACGTTGCTACACTTCGCAAAACAGCTACAGAACAAACCAAAACCGGCGAATATGCCGCTGCGGTAACCAATTTTACCAAAGCCATTTCGCTTCAAGAGGCTGCCGGCGTTACCGACACATCGTTATACTTCAACACTGCCGTTAGTGCTTACAAAGGCAAAGATTATCAAACAGGTGCAAAGTATTTCGACAAATGTATCGAACTCGGCTATCAAAAAGAAAAATGTTACAAATTTGGCGGTGCTTGCCTTCAAAACATCGAAGATTACGATGCATTGCAACAATCTATGACCAAAGCCACCGAAGAGTTTCCCGCTAATACCACTTTTAAACAGATGCTCAGCACATCGTATGTGGGACAGGCTAAACCCAAAATGGACGAGGCTAACAAAATTATCAAAGATGCCGAAGCCATTAAATCTGACGTAGAAAAATACAACGCCGAAATTGCCAAGGCTAAAAACGTGTTTAAAGAAACTTTGCCAATTGTAGAAAAAGCTTACCAAATCAACCCCCAAAACAAATCGGCTATTCAACTTTTGGCTGCTCTCTACGCCAACTTGGGGCAAACCGCCAAAGCCAACGAAATGAAGGCTAAACTCAAATAAGAGTTTAAAACACGCTCTGATTGAGCATTTTACAAAAACCTGCCACCCATTCATCGTCATCGTTGAGGCAGGGAATATAATAAAATTCCCCTCCCCCATTGCTCAAAAACAATTGGCGGAGGGTTTTGTTTATCTCCACTGTTGTTTCAAGGCAATCCACTGTAAACGAGGGAGCTACCACGGCTATCTTCTTAACGCCTTCGGCAGCAAGATTTTGCACCACCTCGTCGGTAAACGGGCTCGACCAATTGTTGTGCATACGGCTTTGGAAACACGTAACAGCCTTATCGCGCTCAATACCAAGCTGATGACACAATAGACGAGTGGTTTCGTGACATTGCGTTACATAAAGGCTCTGCGCATCGGGCACTCCGTGGTATGTAAATACAATACGCTCATAATCAACGTTGTCGAGATGCCGGCTCATCAATGATTTCATTGTATCTATATATAAAGGTGAGGCGTAAAACGGCGGCAACATCGAAATGCACGGAAACGATGCCTTACCTCTGAAAAAAGAATATACCTCATCGCTGACATTTACCGTGGTGCTTTCGGCATAATGCGGAAACATCGGTACCACCACAAGCTGAGTGTAGCCAAGAGCAAGCACCTCGGCAAGAGTATCCTTTATAAAAGGTGCGCCGGCGGTCATTCCTATAAATACATCGGCACGAGAGCCGATAGATAGCTGCACCTTTTGGGCAAAACGGCGTGTGATAGCCAAAAGAGGCATTTCGCCATTATCCAATGGCAGTTGAGCATAAAGAGCCGCCGACTTGGGAGCGCGAAACGGAGCTATAATGCAATTTACCAATATCTTGCGCCCAATAAGATTCATTGTCATAACGTGGCGGTTGTCGAGCAACTGACGCAGATAACGCCTTACATCGCTCACCTTTGCGCTCTTGGGCGAACCATAGTTGGCAATCAATAGGGCGGTGTCGGAATGTCGTTTGCTGTGGTCGGTGGGTATGTTCATAACTATCTATAATTTAGCTTTTTCGGCAAGGGCAACACCCTGTTTGATACGGTCGCTCATACCTATGCCGCCTATCATATTGCCGCCGATGATTAATCCCGGAAACTGTTTTTCTATTTTTTCGATAGCGTTGATGCGCTGCTCGGTATCCGCCTGATACTGCGGAATAGCGTTGCGGTGACGCATTATCTTAAACATTTCGGGTTCAAACTCTTTGATTTTATAAATTTGCGAAAGTTCCTCAGCCACAATCTTTTTGATTTCGGTATCAGAAAGGTCGAGATAATCCAAATGCCTCATTCCGCCCAAAAAT
Organism: Bacteroidales bacterium; assembly: GCA_017394445.1. Taxonomy (GTDB): domain Bacteria; phylum Bacteroidota; class Bacteroidia; order Bacteroidales; family UBA3824; genus UBA3824. Next base: position 9,601 of record JAFPYT010000230.1, read on the forward strand.
ACCGACAGCATTGCGCCATCCTTGGGTGCGCGGTTTTTAAAGAGGGTAGACATATACAGCACACCGAGAATCTTGCGGTTTTCTTTTTGCGGCACAAGGCAGCCGAAACCGTCGAGAGCTGTGCCCTGCCATTTTTCAAAACCCAAGGCGCACTCCACCACCGACGAATATTTCAATGCGGAAATCACCTTTTTATCCTCATCGTCTACAAAGGGAAACAAATCAGCAAAAGCGTATGCTCCGGCGGTATTTACCACGCGGCGGCATTTGATAGTGCTGCGTTCGCCATTTTTTATAAAAGAGATTTCAAATCCGCTGTCGGTTTTAGCCACCACAGCCTTTTGCGCCGAAAGGATAAACTTATCCTCTCCTACTCTATTGTAGATACCGTAAGCAAGGTTTGAAAGACCGTCGTCGGCAGAAAATGTCTCGCGGGTAACTTTTTTTAAATCAGGATTTTGCTCTTTCTCTTTTTTCTTTACCTTGCCAATCTTCATAGAGCCTCCTATAAGACTGCCATAATTCTGCTCAAGGTTGTAGAGTTTTGGGAAAGCATATTTGGTAACAAGCATACCGGGGTCGCCTGCATATACTCCTGATATAAAAGGATTTATAGCATAATCAAGAAAGCTCTGCCCCATACGCCTTACCACAAATTCTGCAAGAGTTTCGTTTGGGTTGGTGCCGCGTTTCCTAAAAGGCTCGCCAAGCAATCGGAGTTTGTCTTTAAAAGTAAACAACTTGGTGGTGATACCCTTGCCCACACCCATAGGCATAACATTTGGTTTTCCGCCCTTAATGATAAAGCGTTTTTTGGCGGCAGTGGAAGCCTTTTCGAGAGCATAATCAGCTGTAAGCGATTTTTCGCCGTGGAGCTGCTCAAAAAGTTTTACAGCCTCGAGCGAGCCGAGCACGCCAGTGTTAGGACCAGTTTCGTATACAAAATCGCCGCATTTTTGGGTGTGCATCACGCCGCCCGGATAGTCGCGGTTGTCGACAACTAAAAAATTTTGATCATTTTGGTTAAGATAAAACGCTGTAGTTAAGCCAGTTATACCCGCACCAATAATAACAGTATCTGTAGAATATTCCATTACGTCATTTATTTTTTGGTGCGCAAAGATAATAAAAAAAGGGACGCGGCGAGCCACGTCCCTATATTATAAAATCATTATCATTCTGCCAATTCCAAAATCATAAACTCAACCCTACGGTTAACCTCGCGTTGACGAGGTGTAGCGTTTTGGTTGAGGGGACGGCTTTCACCATAACCAACAGGCACGAGGCGTTTGCGCTCTACACCGTGACTTACAAGATAGTTTACCACAGTGGTGGCACGGCGTTTTGACAGCTGAAGGTTGTAAGCATCAGAGCCCACATTATCGGTATGCGCCGAAACTTCAAGTTTGGTAACATCGGGATTCTCAATCATAAACACCACCACGGCAGGAACAGGTTTTACCTTATGCACAAGGCGGTAGCGGATGCCTATTGTGGCGGAGATGTTGGCAAGCGAGAAGAGTAAATAAAAATTTACTTTTTACCCCCCCCAGTTTACATTTTGAAAAATTTGTTGTTTTTTCAATAATTAAAAATATTAATAGTTATTTATTTTAGATTTTTCCGCCAAAAATAAAGCAGAAATTACGGAACAAAGATAAGGAGTTTTTTTGAAAATAACAATAAGGATGGGGATAATAATTAGTTGAGATGTAAACCAAAATTAAAAAAACATCGATATAATTAGCGGTGAACGCCCAAAAATACAAGTTCACCGCTAAATAAAACACACTTATAACAACCCTAAGTCATTTTTTTCTCTTAAAAAAGTACAATCAAAGGAAAATAAATCTACCTTTGCGGCTTGAAATTATATAATTAACTTTTAATAATTAAAAAATGAAAAAAGTATTATCAATTATCGCTTGCGCTATGTTGTGCGCAGTTATGTTTGTATCTTGCGGATCTTCTTCATCGTTTCCTAAAGAAATAGAAACGATTGAAAATGCATTTAAAAGCAAAGACTTTACAACCGCTCTTTCTGCAGCAAAAATCATTCTCAACGGTCAAGACAAAGCCACAGCCGACGACCTTCTTATTGGTGCAGCAGGAGGATATTTTGCAATTGCGGGTATGGTACAAAACGGTCAAACTATGAATGTAGCTGATGCTCTCGTTGTTACTAAACAAATAGTAGCAGGTTTTGAGCAAAGCAAAGCCAAAGACCTCGCTTACTACAACAAATGCAGCGACGAAATTAAACCTTTGATGAACGGTCTCTCTTTCGACGATATTGTATCTGTTCTTAAAAACGATTGGATTCCCCAATACGAGGCTATGCTCGCCGGTGATGCTCCTGAAGACGAAGCAGATTACGAAGGCGATGTAGAAGAAGATTCTGACGACGAAGAAGAATAAAATAGTATTCTAACTTTCACCATATTGTGCCGCGTTTTATAAAAATGCGGCACTTTTTTTTGCAAATAAGGGTCAAAAGAATGAGTTTTTTCGTATATTTGGAGTATAAAATCTATAAATATGGAAACAAGCACGCTTTTCGACAAAATATGGAAGGCGCACGTAGTTAAGACCATCGAAGGCGGTCCCGATGTGCTGTTTATCGACCGAGAGTATATGCACGAGGTAACATCGCCGGCGGCATTTGAGGGTATCAGGCGCAGAGGTATAAAACCGCTTATGCCTGAGCGAATTACTGCTATTTGCGACCACAACATCCCTACACACAACCACTTGCGACCCGTGCAAGACCCGCTGTCGGAGGCGCAGATTTCGGCATTGGAACGCAACACCAAGGATTTTAACATTCCGTTTTTTGGTCTCGACCACCCTTACAACGGCATTCTGCACGTGGTAGGTCCAGAACTTGGATTAACACAGCCCGGAATGACCATAGTTTGCGGCGATAGTCACACATCCACACACGGTGCTCTCGGCTGCATTGCCTTTGGAATTGGCACATCAGAGGTGGAAACCGTTACTGCAACGCAATGCCTTTTGCAATACAAGCCCAAACAGATGAACATCAGGATAGAAGGCTCGCTGAGCAAAGGCGTTACATCCAAAGACCTTGCGCTGTACATACTTTCGCAATACGGCACCGACTTAGGCACAGGCTATTTTATAGAGTTTTCGGGCAGCACAATAAGCAGTCTGTCGGTAGAATCGCGTATGACGCTCTGCAATATGAGTATAGAGATGGGTGCGCGAGGAGCATTGATAGCCCCCGACAGCAAGACGATAGAATACATACGGCATACACCCTACGCTCCAAAAGATTTCAACAAAGCCATAACGCATTGGCAGACATTATATTCCGACCCTAACGCAGTTTTCGACAAGATTATAGAGGTAAACGCCTCAAACGTTCCCGTAATGATTACCTACGGAACAAACCCCGGAATGGCAATGCCCTTAGACGGTGTTATCCCTGATAATAGCGATGATAAAAAGTTTGTCCGCGCACTGCGGTATATGGGTTTTGCTGTGGGCGAAAAACTCATTGGCAAACCCATACAAAACGTGTTTATAGGTAGTTGCACCAATGGAAGGATTGAAGATTTCCGTTTGGCGGCACACATAATTAATAATAGAAAAATAGCCGACGGAGTAAAAGTGTGGATAGTGCCAGGCTCTGCGCAAGTGCTCAACCAAATCAAAGAGGAAGGTTTAGACAAGATTTTTACCACAGCAGGGGCGGAACTCAGGCTGCCCGGTTGTTCGGCGTGCCTTGGAATGAATGCCGACAGAGTGCCAAGCGGAAACTACTGTGTATCAACCTCAAATAGAAATTTTGAAGGTCGCCAAGGTGCAGGAGCAAGAACAATACTTGCAAGTCCGATTACTGCGGCAGCCGCTGCCGTTACAGGCTTGATTGTCAACCCAATAGAATTTATATAGTATGGAAAAGAACAACATCACCATATCCAAGGCAGTTGTCTTCAAGAGCGACAATATCGACACCGACAAGATAATCCCCGCACGGTTTCTCAAAGCCGTCAGCCGTGGCGATTTTGGCGAAAAACTATTCTGCGACCTGCGGACAAATCCCAATTTTTGCCTCAATCAATACCCCGGCAACCGAAAAATCCTCATCACTGGCAACAATTTTGGCTGCGGATCGAGCCGCGAACACGCCGTGTGGGCTCTCTACGACTATGGTTTCCGCGTAATAATAGCCACAGGCTTTGCCGATATTTTTAAAAACAACGCCTTCAACAACGGACTTCTGCCGCTCAACCTGCCTGCAGAGCAATGCAACGCATTGGCACAAAAAGCAATAGAAAACCACGACACTATTTTTGAAGTAAGCATCGAGGCGCAGACCGTGGGCATACAAGGCAGCGAAAAATTTAAGTTCAATATCGACCCCTTCCGCAAAGAGTGCCTCATCAACGGATTTGACACAACACAATGGCTGTTAAATATGAAGGATGAGATAATTGATTTTGAAAACACAAAACCATCATACAATTATGAATAAACACATTGCAGTAATCGGTGGCGACGGCATTGGCCCCGAGGTAACAGCACAAGCCGTAAAAGCATTAAACGCCGTGGCTCAAAAATTTGGGCACACCTTTAAATATACCAACGCACTTGGCGGAGCGGCAGCCATCGAACAATGTGGCGACCCTATGCCCGACTCTACCATTGCCACCTGCAAAGAGTGCGACGCTGTGCTCTTTGGCGCATTCGGCGACCCAAAATACGACAACGACCCCAACGCAAAAGTGCGTCCCGAACAAGGATTACTAAAAATCCGCAAAGACCTTGGTCTATACGCCAACATCCGCCCCATTTTTACCTTTGAATCATTGATTCACAAATCACCCATCAAACGCGAAATTGTAGAAAACTCCGACTTTGTGGTGGTGCGCGAACTTACAGGAGGAATGTATTTTGGAATGAAAGGTCGCACCGAGGATGGCAAAACAGCCTTTGACACAAACACTTACTCCACATACGAAATAGAACGCATACTTAAAACAGCCTTTGACCTTGCCGCATCTCGCCGCAAAAAAGTCACCGTGGTAGACAAAGCCAACATCCTTGCCACATCACGTCTTTGGCGCGAAACCGCAATGCGCATCAGCCAAGAATATCCCGAAGCAACAACCGACTATATGTTTGTAGACAATGCCTCTATGCGCATCATCACCACGCCCAAAGATTTCGACGTAATAGTTACCGAAAACACCTTTGGAGATATTCTCACCGACGAAGCAAGCGTTATCACCGGCTCAATGGGAATGATGCCGAGCGCGTCGGTAGGTACGTATACATCACTATTTGAACCCATTCACGGGTCGTACCCACAGGCAGCGGGCAAAAACATTGCCAACCCGATGGCAGCGATACTTTCGGCGGCAATGCTTTTAGAAATGGCGTTTGAATTAAAACCCGAAGCCGAAGCCATCAAATCTGCTGTTAATAAAGCCATTAAAAATGGAATAGTAACCGAAGACATCGCCGAAGACAAAGCCTATTCCACCACCGAAGTGGGGGACTATATAGCCACGTCAATTTTGGAAACAAAGTAATTTTTTAACCAAAAAGGCAATTTTTAGCAATAAAAACCGCTTTTATTTGTAAAAAAACTCTATCTTCGCCCCAATATTAAGACAAGACAAGATGAACACATTACAACTAAGTTCGGCAATATTAAAAGAAAACCCTTTAAACAATATCAAACAATGAAAAAAATTACAAATCTACTTTTAATGCTGTTGCTCTTGATGGTAGCGGCTTGCGAAAAAACAGACGACACACAAGATCTTGAAGAAGCAATCTTCAACCCCGGCGACAAAAAAGTGGGTCTCGTGCTCAGCGGCGGTGGCGCAAAAGGTGCGGCAGAAATTGGCGCACTGAAGGTTATTGACCAAAAAGGTATCAAAATCGACTATATTTCAGGCACAAGCATCGGTGCAATAATGGGCGCATTGTATGCCGCAGGATACACACCAACAGAATTAGAAGAGTTTTTTGGAGGTATAAGTAAAGACCAAGGCAAAAACAGTTTATATATCCGAACCATACTTTCAAACCTCTTGGAAGCCAAAGGTGTAAGCACATTCGACGACCTCAAAATTCCTTTCCGTTGCGTAGTGGCCGACACCAAAGAACTCAAAGAGGTGGTATTATCCGAAGGCTCAGTGCTCGACGCAGTAATGGCCTCTGCTGCAATTCCATACATCTACAGCAATGTTGAAATCGACGATCACATCTATGTAGATGGCGGATTTTACAACAACCTTCCCGTAGACGTGGTTAAAGAGATGGGCGCAGAATACACCTTAGTGGTAGATCTTCGTCAAAACGACGAATCTTTTGTTCCCGCTTATTATGAACCTATTATAAAAGAAGCACTTAAAACTGATTTGGGATTAGCCATGCTCGGCAATGCTGCCGATTTGGTTAAAGACTATTTCAAAAACCGTCCCGACAAACCCAAATACGAGGCCAACAAGCAGATGGCCGACACTTATATTCACCCAAATCTTGCAGGCTACGACGCTCTCAGTTTCGGTGCTGACAATGTAAGAGAAATGGTAGAAATAGGTCAAACCGCTGCCGAACCTAAATTGGTAATACCAAGCAAATAGTTTTAACAATTTGGTTTTCAAACACCTACACAACCGACATTAATAACTCATAACTAAATACTCATTTCAATGAAAAACTATCTACTCCCGAGCATTGCTATAATGCTTGCAGGCTCATTAGCCTTATCTTGCAACAAAGATAAAAACGATGAAGAAGACGGTCCATTCGACCCCGGATTCACTTACGACAAACCAGAAATCATCCATCTCGACGAAATCATTCCGGTAGAAATCACCGAAAGCACGTTTCCCGACCCCGTGTTCCGTGCCATAATTTCTACACGCGATTACGACAAAAACGGTGACGGCACTTTGGACGTTGACGAAATTATCCACATCCGCAATATCCATTGCGAAGCTGCCGGTGTAAAATCACTCCAAGGTATTGAATATCTATTGGAATTGCGTGGTATCTATTGTCAAGACAACCAAATCTCAAATTGGAACCTCGACAACAACAAACTCCTCACTGGTATTTGGTGTTCGGGCAACAAGTTTAAAGCACTTGATTTTACTGGTCTTGACGACCTTGTTTGGGTATATTGCCACGACAACCCCGAACTTGAAAATCTCTGTGTAAGCAACAACCCCAAAATGGCTTACGTTGAATGTAACACCTGCCCCCTTAAACATATCGACGTAACCCACAACCCCGAATTGGAACACCTTATGTGCGGAACGTGCCAACTCGACGAACTTGACCTTAGCAAAAACCCAAAACTGCAACATTTGGACGCTTTTCAAAACAATTTCACAGAGTTAGACCTCTCTAACAACAAGATGTTGAAACGTCTTGACATTTGGCGTAATGAGAATCTTGGCGACTTAAAAATCGACCATATCAAAGGTCTGCAAACCTACAACTGCGCCAAAACGGGTATCGACAAATTGGATGTTTCAAACAACCCCGAACTGTACAAACTCGTTTGCAGTTACAACCAAATCAAAGAGTTAGATTTGTCGAAAAATCCAAAACTTGTAATCCTTATGTGTCAAGACAACGCACTCACAAAACTCGACCTTTCGCACACACCGCAATTGCGCTTTTTGTGGGCTGCACACAATCAGTTTAACTCGTTAGACCTTGGTTACACACCATACCTCATAAAAGTTCATAACAAAGGCACTTACAAAAAAGACGGCATCGACCATGAATGGTATATCGACTTGGGCGGCGACGTGTCTACCGGCGACGACAACAAACTATACCTTTGGGTAAACACAAATGTTACTTTAAGCGATGCATCTCACGGCAATCAGGCTGCAACAGAGAGATATTCTGAATTAGACCCTGGCGTTAAGGAAAGCGACTGCCTCACACGCGGATATGTAATCAACTATCTTTACGAAATGGCAGGAAGTCCTAATATCGGCAGCCACGAATCAAGTTACTTAGACGTGGCAGGCACAAAATACGAAAAAGCATTGATTTGGGCAGAGATGAGAGCACTCATTATGGGATATCCCGAATTTTTGGGCGACTATTGCGGTCCTGATAAATGGGTTACACGTCAAGACCTTATGTTTATGCTAATGAGATATTCTGAGGCCTTTGGCTACGAACGCTCCATCGACTTTGGACGTAGCGATGAATATCTCGACTACTACGACATCGATTCCGACCACTGGGAGGCTGTTTGCTGGTGCGCCACTTGGCACATAATAGAAGGCAAAGGCGGCAAAGAAAAAAGCCAACAAAAAATCGACCCCTACGGCCGTGTAACACAAGCCGACCTCGATCTTGCAATTGCTAATCTTAAAGAGGTTAACAGTCTATAATTCAGCAAATTATCATACAAAATAATTTAACCCCTATGAAAGATTTACCTGTAAATATAACTCTAATTCTCATAGGGGTTATATTTTTAGTTACATTATCTTTTTGGCTATGTGGTTGCAAAGCCCTTCTTAAGGATAAAACAGTAAACAACAATCCCAACGAATTTCATTGGGAACCATCGTCAAGTGCACCACGACAACATCCTGTAGAGGTTTTTGATGTGCATTTTCTACTACGCCGACCGCCAGAGGGCAATACGTATATCTTTCAATATTATTATTTCGGATTTTGTTTCAAATATGCAGGTTTGGCATCAGGCTACAATGGAATAGCATACGACGAAAATGATAAATACCCCCTCCCCCATTACATTGCAGCATTGTGGCTCTCTTTTCCGGAAAAAAAGGTTTATTATCTTGACGAACCTCTGCCTTATGATCAAATATTACAACTATTTGCCAAAGGATATGATTTTTATGAAGATACCGCCACAAAAACAAAAATTACCTACGACCAATTAGACCTTTGTTTTCTGCCCAACGGCAAAACTATATTGTATGTAAAAGGCACTACTCGTAAAACAATGGTAGATTGGATGGCTCAGGGCATCGCTACCGACGAATTCAACGACAACATCTGCAAAGAAAACAGCTGTGAATCAATCGAAAAACATATCAACTACTATGCAAATGATTCCAACCTAATGATCAACAACACATTTCCCGTAGATTCGCTAATCAACAAGTATTTCGAAAGGTTTTCGTACACCATCAATGTAGATTTAGCCGACCCTCAAGCCAAGGCACTTTGGGGCAAAGAGGAATACACCAATGGAGAATTTCTTTGTTCCCGGTATCGCTCTATGGTAGAGTCAATTTCAATGCCATCGCGACTAAAATATTACGAAGTTACTTGGGATAGCCACGGTTATAAATATTTAGCAGACGTGTATTTCAACGAGGAAGAAATGCTCCGATTATTCGACGAAGCATACGGCAACGACCGCACGCAACAAGGTGTGCTCAACATTGCCATCAACGAAAGCGGCGACTCTTGGGACATTTCGCTCATCGTTGGCGACAAAAAATGCGTTTTCAAAAAAACTGAAATAAAGGTTGAAAAATACCCCTTATCAAATCCCGACGATGAGACTATCGTTTTCAAAAACTACGAAAACGAGCCTCAAAACATTTTCAGGATAAAATAGCGATAGCTGTTCAACTCTTATTTTTTAGGCATTCTCGGAGCAGGCAGACCCCAACAATTTTGTTTATCATTTTTTAGATTTGAAGACAAACCTGTTAGCTTTCTGTTAGATTAATTTATAATTTTGCGGCGTATAAGTTAGGATATTATTATGACAAACGAACTCATATTCAAAACCCTTGACTCACTGAATATTCCATACGAAATTCAGGAGCATAAGGCTATTTTTTCGGAGGAGGACGCCAAGGATGTTGCAATCACCCTCGAAGGCATCGACGTGAAAAACCTCTTTGTAAAAGACAAAAATCACAACTACGGACTTGTGAGCTTCACCGAACATTTTGGGCACAAATGGATGACGGGTGATGTGTATAAGGAAGAATAAATATGATTTACAGACTCTTGACATTGATATTGTTGTTGATTTCAACATCTGGTTGCGAAGTGCAGCGGGACGTTGAGGTCAGGAAATTTGATGCCAATTGTCAAGAGGCGATATTAGACAACGAAAGCGACGATTACGATGTTATCCGTGATTATTGTTGGTTTGGAATTATTGGCGAAAACGAAGCCCCCACACTGCGCACCTCTGAGAGCCAACGCACATCGCAACGCAATTTTGAAAAGCGCAAATTAACCTCCGACGCACGCGCAAGGGTTTCCATTGTCAACAAAACTTTCAAATTATTCTGTATCAATCGGCAGACCTATTGTCATTACGAAAAATCAGGTCGGTCGCTATTGCATTTTCTTTGCAAACTTTCAATTTGATTTGCCATTTTTTCCTTTTTATGTAATTGCAAGTTTCATCAACTTGCTCTATGGTAACACTATTGTCTAATTTAATTAAAGTAAAAATCAAAATGGCAAATTCTAATAATTTCGTAACCATCGAGAACGGTATTTCAGATTTCACCGGTGGAAAGGTTACAATCAAAAAATCATTCAACTATTTGGGACTCTTATGGTTTGTTATCGGCATCATTTTGCTTGTAACACAATCGTTTGGCAAAGATAACAGCACACTTACAATGATACTTCTTGTGTCGGGCATTGCATTGGTGATTTACGGTGTAATATCGTTTTTCATAAAAAAAACAGGCTACTATTACGGTACAAAACCAATGAAATTGCGAACTTTTTTGTTTAATGCCGAACGCAGCGAAGAGGTTATCCGTCAGTACAATGCAGGCGAATTTAGCAACCTATTGGACATCCCACGTGATTCAGCCGCCAAAATTATGATTAAAATTTTGGTAGACAACGATTATCTTGTGGCATATTCACAAATATTGAAATTTTCGTCACAAAATTACGATTACGAGCCTTCGTCCGAAATCCGCATTCACGACCCTGAGCAATGTCAAAAAATCAATACGCTCGTGATAAGTTACTAATAATAATTTGGTTTTCGGTTTGATTATTTGGGGCTGACGAAGAAATTTGTCAGCCTCTTTTTTTAATAGGACTGCGATTATCACGATTAAAAGATTATTCCAACACCCATTCAGCCACCTTGCGGGTTTCGCTCGAAAAACTTACACCCACTTTGAAAAGTTTTCTACCGTCAACACTGAATGGCAGAGCATAATCCTTGCTGTTGATTTGGGCGAGGGCTTCTTGTGCGGGTTTATCGAGTTTAAACTCAAAGACATAGATATATTGCGGAGTTTTTACCACTGCGTCTATCCTGCCGTCTGATGTGGTGCGCTCTGCCTCTGCATAAAAGCCTAAAAGTTTAAAAATTAAATAAGTAACATTTTGAAAATAAAGTTCCGCCTCACCCACAATTTGATAACTACTATCGGCAAGAAGCGCGGAAAAACGTTTCATAAAGCCGTTGCAATCACCATTATACACATCTTCTATGAAATTGGTGATGTCGAAATCTCCGCCATCGGTCTTGGGCATATTAAAGTTGAGGATAAATTTAGGGAACGCCTCGCCAATTTCCTTGTTGGGCATACCGAGCGTATAGCGTTTCAGAAAACTATCGTAGTCCTTGATTGTGAGGTAGCCGCTTTGAAACAGCAACGGCACAGGGTCGTTGTTAAAATTGTCAATTTTAGAAAGTTGAGACTCAGTCCTGCGCTAATTGTCGAGGTTGCTGAGGTTCATATTGCGTTCTTTAATCAACTTGACGAGGAAAGTCGGTGTGCCGCTTTCAAACCAATAATCTTTGAATTTTTTGCTGTATAACGCTTTCATCAAGCCGAAAGGATTGTAGATGTCCACAGAGTTTTCACAAAAATGATAGCCTTCGTACCAACGTTTCAACTCCTTGTAACAATCATCTTTGGAGATTTTGTTAGCATCTGCCATAGCCTGCACAAACGAATCCAATTGAGTGTGGATTTCTTCCTCAGTAGCACCGCACAGAGAGGAAAACGACTCTTCCTGCGAGATGTCGGTTAGGTTGTTGACATCGCTAAAAAGACTCACCTTGCTAAATTTGGTTACTCCGGTAATAAAAGCCATCTTGATTTGCTTGTCGCAGGTTTTCAAAACGCCATAAAAAGCCTTCAACTCCTTACGGATTTCGTCTTTGAGATTTTCATCAAAAAGATTGTTTAACAGCGGTTTGTCGTATTCGTCCACAAGAATTACAACCTCTTTGCCGGTCTGTGCCACTATGGTGTTCAACAGCGACTCAAATCGGTCGGAGTTTGATGTGGCATTGGAGTTTTTTCCGAAAATATCCTCATAGTTGGATAGCATAAAACTGATTCGAGAGATTACATCATCAACCGATTTGTATGTTGAGACGTTGAAATCAAAATGCAGCACAGGAAATTTCTCCCACTCTGTCTCCAACTGTTCAATCTTTGTTCCGGCAAAAAGTTCCTTCTGCCCGTCGAAATACTCGTGCAGAGTGCTAAGCGTCAGGCTCTTGCCAAATCGTCTCGGTCGCGATAGAAAATAGCAAGCCTTGGTATGGGCAAGATTATAAATCATATCAGTCTTGTCGAGATAGACAAAACCTTCCTTAATCAAGGACGAAAACGCCTGTATGCCGATAGGAATCTTTTTCATAGCCGTAATGTTATGTTTTGCAATGCAAAGATGCAATTTTTATTTAGAATTACCAAACTTATCAATTATTTTTGGAGTGAAAGTTAAACACCATAATCAGCCTAACAATAAAAAAATTTCAAAAAAATCTTTGATATTAAAAAAAGATACTTACATTTGCCCAAAAAATAATTTGTTTAACTAATCAAAACTCTACCAATGAACGTAATACTTGAAGACGGTATCGTTACCGATTACGACGATTTCTATCTCTGGATAGAAGAACCTAAATTAAACGCCAAGGCTAAATTTATTCACAAAGACGTCGAAGGCGAAGCCGAAACCATTACCGAGGCTGTAATCGACAAAATTGCTATCCAATCGCAATTCGACAGCGAAGAGGCTTATTCCGAAGCATCCGACGAAATTATCAACGATGGCGAATACGACGCCGCTGCCGAATTTATGACTGCCGACGACACTTTTTATGTAAGTGTTAAACTTGTTGGCAATCCTGAGCCCGTGGAATCGTTCGACACTGGCAGCGCAGAATACTGTTAACGGCAGGGCGGCGCTAATGCAATACACCATCAAAGATGAAAAGTACCGTTTTATGTCGGCGTTCGACACCCAAACCGGTGCTTATATCCGCACAGGCATAATCGACGAAAACGGCTTAGACACTGGTGTTGACCCGTTTATGGCATCGTTTCCCCATCTAATAGATGTGGGAGTGATGGGTCATTGTATCCACGGCAAAACGGGACTTTGCATCAAAGCGGGTATCGGCTGCTATCAGAGCGGACTCACTATCAATCAGCCAAATATGTCGGTTGACGATTTCAGATGGATAGCAGAACAGTGCAAGGGACGGTGCAACCAGTTTGCCCTTGGAGGGCGTGGCGACCCCGACCAGCACGAACATTTTGAGCAACTATTACAAATTTGCCGCAGCAACAATCTTGTGCCAAATTTCACCACATCGGGCTACGGAATGACTCCCGAAATAGCAGCACTCTGCAAGCAATACTGCGGAGCGGTTGCGGTAAGTTGGTATCGCAACGCCTACACACTCAATGCAATAGATATGCTTCTGCAAGCGGGCGTTAAAACCAACATTCATTACGTGGTGGGCAACAATTCTATCGACGAACTAATCGGGCGTTTGGCTAACAATGATTTTCCAAAAGGAATCAACGCAATAGTTTTGCTGCTTCACAAGCCCGCCGGATTGGGCAAAAAGGACAATATGCTCTCGCCAAGCGACCCAAGAGTGCCCAAACTATTCGCAGAGGTAGAAAAACGGCATCCGTTTAAAGTGGGAATGGATAGTTGCAGTGTTCCGGGGGCGTTGCGATATTGCAGGCACATTAATCCGGGGTCGCTCGATTCGTGCGAAGGCGGACGGTTTAGTTGCTACATCGGTGCAGATATGACAATGGTGCCGTGCAGTTTTGACCAAAAGCAAAAATATGCAGTATCGCTCCAAAAACACTCTATCGAAGAGGCTTGGAACAGCCACGAATTCAATCAGTTTAGAAACCAAATGCGCGGCGCGTGTCCCAACTGTGGCAAAAAAGATTTATGTATGGGAGGCTGTCCGCTAATGCCCGAAATAGTATTGTGCGATTCGGCAGACCGTAAAATTATATAGGAGAAAACATTATGAAATTCAGATCAGACTTTGTAACCAATTCAAGCAGCAGTTCATTTGTTGTAAAAATATTATTCGAGTTGAACAACGGAAAAAAAGTTTCGTTTTCGGGCGAAGGTTATACCGACGAAACTGGCGTTATCGATTACTTTACCCAAAATGCCATTATAACAGTAAGTCCGCGCCAACTCGGTATGGCAAAAGATTTAGAAAGCCTTATCCAACTGCTTGCCAACGGTGTGTTAGATGCCGACTGGGACGGCAACGGAACCAAGATTTTTGCCCAGCACAGCAAGGTAAAAAGCGACTGCGGCAACTGCACCACGCGCGACCCATACAAATTTATCGACAAAATCCGCGAGTCGGTGTCGTCAATCGACGACATAAAAAAAATCACCATTTCGAGCAAAGAATCCAACACGGATGATTATGTAAGAAATTTTTACTACAACCGCCTCACCAACGAATACACCTGCAAAATCCAAGGCAAAGAGATGGACGTGGCAGGTTCGCACGGCGGCGACATCCGTTTCGATGACGCTGATTTGGCAAAAGGTTACAAAGAATATTTCAAAAAACTCCAAAAAGCCGAAAAAGCCGAAGCCAAAAAAACAGCGGCTAAGCATAAAGACAGTGATCCAAGATTAATAGAAAGCATAAAAGGTGTAAAAGATATTTTCTTGTACAACGGAGAGACGGTTATTGTTTTCGACGACAAAATAACGATAGGCGGCAAAACAATTCCCTGTTCCAAAGGCACTTGCTACGTCAAAGGCGGCGTATTATATTTCGAAGATTATGATTCTGAAAAAGATAATTCCACATTTTACCGCTACAACGGCAATGAATTTGTAACAGATGAATTTAGATACAACAACAATGAAAAATACTACTCGCCAAACCATAGTTCGTCGACACTCCGCAAAGACGACACTATGTATATATCTATCAAAGAGTTCGATCAAGAAAACATCACTGAAATAAAATTCGACAAAAAAATATACTTTGTGGATTACGACTATAAAAACAAGGTAATTTTTATTGAGCAACCAAGAAACAACAAATACCTTTTCTACTCCAAAACAGGCGAGTTGCTTTGGGAATATACCCAAAACGAAGAATACGAATACGACGAACGCAAAGTAATCATTGTAGACGGCATTGTAGTGATACCCTCATCCAAAGAAGAATACCCGCATCTTGATATGTTAGAGGGATTCGACATCAAAACCGGCAAAAAACTTTGGGAGTTAACCGACGATACACGATGCATTACCCATTATACAGTAGGTCCTGAAAATATGCTCTATTCGCTCAACTTTTATCATTGCAGCGACCATCGCATAGAACTTCATCTTTATCAACTAAATCCCTATACCGGCGAAGCAGATGTAAAAACGCTAAAAGTAGGCGATCATTGGAACAATATCTCCGCATACAATAATACTATTTGTGGCGATAAACTCTACTATTTTAATGGTCGCTACGAAGACGGATGCTCTTTTGGCGTGGTAGACCTCAACACCAAAGAAGTTTTAGTGGATATACCAATGAAATTACCCGAAGGCATACGCTCAGGCACGGTTGTAGTCTCCAACAACAAAGTCTACGTAAAAATTCCCAAACTGTTAAAAATATACGACAACAATCTTGTACTTAAAACCGACCTATTTCCCGACGACGGCAGCAAAATTATTTTGTTAGAGAAAAAAAGCGGAATAAAAAACTATCTTTGGCACAATGGTGAAGAAGTTCTCGTTTTCGACGACAAAATTGTGATAGGCAACAAAACATTACCATCAAACACCACAGGCAAATACTACGAAGGAAACGGCGTATTATACCTCAAAGAATCCAATCCCGAAGCCGACAAACCACCCGTTTACCGTTTTGAAAACAACAAAATGGTGGAGGTTAAGGTAAAAACCGACCAAAAACGTTACCGCTTCGATGGCAATCAGTTCATTAAAGATGAATTCAAATACGACCGTCAGCAATACCATTCGCCCCATCATAGTTCCTCATACGAATATATCAACGGACGTGTATGCATCCAACTAAAAACCGACGGCAAAGAATACGCTTTTGATTTTGAATCCGACAAAGAATATTTTATACTCCATTACAACTGCAAACACGACATATTGGTATTGGCATTCGACAAATTCACCGGCTACCGTTTCTACTCCAAAACAGGCTCTCTTATTTGGGAGTATAAAGTGAAACAAGGCTTTGTGAGCGATGTGGAAGGCGTGTCGTTTACCGACGATATAGTAATAATTTACAGCCGCGACATTGAAGACCATCGTACTCTTGAAGGATTCAACATCCAAACTGGCGAAAAACTCTGGGAAACCAACGAAAATATCTTCGATGAGCAATATATCAACTGTCAAGACAATATGATGTATGCGCTCAATTCTTGTGGTATCTTGCGTTCTGCCGAATTTATGTTGAATCTCTACACATTGAATCCGCTCACGGGCGAAACCACCCTTAAATGCCTTGAACAAGCACGGCACTGGTCGGATGTTTACACCGGCAACACAATCAAAATTGGCAACTATATTTACTACCTAAACGCCCGCTCCTACGACGGATGTTCGTTAGGCAAAGTAGATATGCGCACCCAAACAGTGTTACAAGACATTCCGTTAGACATCCCCGGCGGCCACAAACCCTCCTCCCCCATTGCCACCGACACCACAATCAACGTTTTTATACCTGAATTAAAAGAAGTGAGGATATATAGGAAGGGGAATGGATGATATTAATTATATTCCAAAATAATTGAACAATGCTTGGTAATTATCCTGTGCCGACAGACAAGTGTCGGTGAGGTAGCCGTTTGTTTGTCCCCAATTTTGAAGTCCGCGATAATAAAACAGTCGCAAATCTTCGGTAATTATAAACGGAACAATCCCGCTTTGAAGGCATTGCCAAAGTATCAACAATCGCCCAATACGTCCGTTGCCATCTTGAAATGGATGTATGCGTTCAAATTCCACGTGGAAATCCAAAATGTTTTCAAGAGCAACTGTTTTTATCTTGTAATACTTTGAAAGCAAAGATTTTAACCTTTTGTGGACATCTTCGGGACGAGCGGTTTCTTCGCCGCCCACCTCGTTGGCAAGCCGCTTATAATCACCTACTGCAAACCAAGATTTTTGACTATCGGAAGTGTTGGTTTTCAGAATTTTATGAAGTTGTTTTATGTGAATTTCGGTGATTTGGTCGGTTGCGTTGTCTATGATATAATCAATACAGCGAAAATGGTTGACAGTTTCCATAATATCATCAATACGGGTGTCTTCCGAAGTGATTCCGAGCGTGTTGGTTTCAAAAATAAACCTCGTTTGCTCTTTGGTTAGACGGCTGCCCTCGATATGATTTGAATTGTAGGTTAAATCAATTTGCGTGCGGTGGTAGATTCCGCCTTTGAGATGCGCCTCTTTTTCCTGACGCATACGTTGGAGCAACGGCGAAATACGCGCCTTGTTTTTCTTAGACGGCAACACAGCATCAGCGGGAATGTTCCAAGTTTTTCCCGTCAAGAATGCTCCATCTATCTTGTTTTCAGCACAATAATTTCTTACTGTTCTTTCGCTGACGCCATACTTCTCGGCAAATTTAACCACTGAAATATATTCCATTATCGGCAAGTTTTGTTTAAAAATATGGAGCAAATATAATGATTTTTGCCGATAGCGGCAAGTTTTTGATTGGATTTATTGTTTCAAGCCACTGGGTCAGCGCAAAAATCTCTGCGTTTGCAGGATTTGCAATGCTTGCCCATCCAAACTTCGTCGAATTGGTTCATTGCCTGTTCAACGATTTCGGGGTCATCGGTCAAGATACCGGCTTCAAAATTTCTACGATGGTCGGTTTTCATACCGATGCCCGCCCCTGTAAGATTTGCGCTGCCTACATATACTTCCTTACAATCGAAAACAAACATTTTGAAATGTACACGCGGGCACAGCACTCTTTCCAAACGGTCGTAAAGCACGGGATATTTATCAAAATCCTCGCGAAAGTTTTGCCCCGGCTCCTTTGCGTGAATAAGCCGCACCTCTACACCTCGCTTAATAAGTTGGGCAATCAACCACAGAAACGGCTTCTTCTCCTTGCCCGAATCCACCTAAAGGTCTTTGATGTCGGCAGTACCAATCCAAAGAGTGCGCTTCACGTCGAAGCAACGAGAGAGGACGCGGTGGTAGTGGTCGGTGTTGGAGATGTAGGTGAGCATAATATTATGATTGAAGACCTTTATATTCTTTGATACAACGGTCTAGTTCGTTTTTCAGTGTATATGTATCCTTGAAAGAATGTTGGTTATTTCCATTGTAATTAGAATGTAACCCATTTTTCCATAAATTATTCAAATGCTCATCATACATATCAACCCAATCATTCAATTGCCAACGAAATTTGTGATTCCTGTATTCAAACTCAATAAACAATCCCTTCCACACCTTCGGCACGTCTATTTTATTTTCTATAAATAATTGATTTAAAAGGTTCAAACGATTCTGAAAAAAATCACTTCCAACAACATAAGAGTAATATCGATAATAGCCTCCCCTTTTCTCATAATTAGACAAAATAACAAATTCATTTTCACATCCCCAATTGAGGTGAAGCCAATAATCAGGATGCTGTTCACATAAAAGAATTAAATGCTCTTTCAGCAATGACGGTTCTGATTTATGTTCAGGATTATTAAGAATTTCGTGAACCTTGGAAGGAAAACATAAAAGCAACATTCTCAGATTAGTATCATCATTTGATAACGTTACTTTACTAAAAAGTTCTTTAATATCATCATCTTTATAAAACGAAATCATTGTTTTAATAGTATGGCGATTTCCTTTATTTTCCGGAATTAAGGATTTAACATTATTCCATTTTGAATTAAAATCAATCCAATTGATATTTCCATCTCCATCAGTAAATAAAAATCGAATCGCTCCTTTAAAGAAAGCATATTTTTCAGCATCTATGATTTTAGATTCCCAATCATTACCACAATTTACGATTTGTTTTGCTTTGTCAACTTCTTCTTTAATCTGCTCTTGCACGGCATCAGAACGGATTTTTAAGTTTCCATCAGCCAAATATTCATAAATATTATGGGCACCCTCAGATATTTCATCTATCAAACGCATAGCAGCAATCATAGAAGGTACACTACTAATGTTTGTATTTTCAACAATATTCCACACAACTCGCATCCACCGCTTAAAGGTATTTCCATCAAATCTACCTTTTTCAAAATAACGACATACTGCAAAAAAAACTACTCGTTCTTTTTGACCTAATGTAGTAATTGTACTACCAATATATTGGGGAATAAACTGAAATTTTGAGTAAACCCATTGTGGAAAGTAATCGTTAATATTTACCGCTACACTTATATAATTATTCAATATATCTCTTAATGATGCAAATACCTTATAAGGTATACATCCACTCAAATATTGATAATTGCTAATACTATCATATTTTATTATTGAATCATCACTTTGTTTGCCATATAAATATGAAAAACAAAAGTTCTTTTCTATTTCAACGGCTGAATAACAATATTTCTTTTTGTCATTTTTTTGACCAATCAATGCGGCAAGAATAAATCTATTTATAAAAGCATAATAAATAGCATCGATTTTATTGTCCTGACTTTTATTTTTCCAAAAAATATCTGTCCAAGTCGTATCTAATTTGATAGGAAGACCATCAGTTTCATCTAATAATGATTTCCATTTTTCCCTTTCTTCATTTTCTGTATTTGACTGTTCTGTTATATATCCAATCAAATCAGCCTTAAAATTCTCGAAACTCGTCAATTGTTTTCCACGAGCGTTCATTTTAATATACAGGTCATCAGTCCGACCAAAGTCTTCAAGTGATAAATGATAGAAAACAATAGGACATCGGTCACTTATAAGTTTATTCCAATACTTATTATTATATTCATTATCCGGCGTATCTTTAAAAAGATTTTCTAATCCATCAATAATATCTTCGTTTTTATTGTATTTCCCCTTCGTGCCGCCAAGCATCCCCAGCATTGATTGAATTGTCGGATCTTGCTTCCAACCATAATAAAACCACGTCCGATTTGTTATAAAACCAACGATATCACCACCTTTAAAATCTTCAAAATGAGTAGGTTTACATAAGTTTTGACAGAATTCACGTGATGAAATTCGAGTTTCATATGTAAAATTGCGAAAAAATTTACAATTCACTTCGTTTAGTTGCTTTGCTCGTAACGCAATATACCAATGTAAAAGCCATAGTGTAGTTAACCTTTGCTGACCATCCAATGGATTGATTCTGTCATTTTCTACTGAACCATAGACAAAATCAAGTTTCATTTCCGCATTATCTTTGTCATCCAAATGCTTTTTTAAATCACGCAAAAAATTTTTACGCAAGGTTTCTTCACCAAGACGACCTTGTGCATAATCTCGCTGAATAATTGGAATTTCAATTATATTTTCTTTGATATAATTCCAAAATGTTGTCTTATTTTCCATATCTTAACTCTCCAATTTTTTTATGCATTCTCTAATATCGTTTAGATAACCTTGCGCATCATCCTTAGTCCAATAATTAGAATTGCTCATAACCGAGGAATAATATTTCATAAATATTTGTTTAGTGCAGGGTGGAACAAAAGAAGATTTTGCTTCGATTTCTTTACCAAGTAGCAATTGATTATCATTGTTTAATTTCGGAATAGCAATTTTTTTGCCCTTATCCTTGCCAATAATGATACGTCGTTTGCCTGAAAAAATGGTGTTGCCATAACTATGATTTGTGGAAGAATCCAAAAGAGCATAATTCCAAATTCGATTTTTTGCATCTGGTGTCCAAGATTCAACATCAGGAATACGTTCTTTTATTTCTTCAAACAAAACCCTCTTCTTGTTTTCATCATCTGATGCGAAATATTTCTGTATTTTTTCTTGAATAGAAATATCTGTACCAAGATATACATTCGATAACCACTCTTTTTGAGTATTATCGTCATCTTCATCGTTTGTAGTGTTGGAATTAATATGTTCTACTTCCCAATTTTCTCGTCTATACAAATGGAATGGAAACTTATAAAAAACACCCAATCGATATTTTTCGTTATTTTGATTGATTAGATTCTGATTTATAACGGTTTGAATATTATGAAATAGCAGAATCGGTTTGCATTTATATTTGTCTGACCCATCATCTTTATATTGAAAATCAAGCTCCGGACACATATCAATTTTCTTTTTGACTTCACTTTTAACGTAGTCAACAAAAGTTTTTTTCCCTTTCGATTTATCCCATTCCTCTGTTAATGCTGATAGTGTATAATCATACTCTATCAAATAGCCTATATAATGATACAATAGCACATCATTGTACCATTCCATAAATATTTGGAAATAGTTTTTTATTTTTTCCCAACATAAAACAAACTTCATTTGGTCAATCTTGAAATACTCATAAAAATAGCGGAATGTTTTGTTTTCATCAGTACCTATGTTTTTCAATATTTCATTATTCAACATCAATTTATTTTGTTCACAAATAATATCAAATATGAAGTCAATACGAGTAGGACGATTATAGTCGTCTTTTTTGTGTAAAAATAGCCAAAACTCATCGTTTTGTAAAGAGTATTCAATGTTATCCCATTCACTTGCGATTTCTTGCTGTCGCAATTTCAAATGATTATTGTCGGCAGTTTTAAAATTTGATCGATTCAGGAACAATGCCTTGATAAGTTCAGCATTCGTCAATGATATTTTTCCAACATTCAAGCGAGAGAACACTTTTATCGGGTCTTCATCTACCGATTCGTACCAAATGAATTGAACGTTATCCAGCAATAGGTTCTTATATTTTTCTTTATCAACACCTTTGTGTGCATAAAACCAATTGTGAATAGTGCAATAAGCTATAAAAATATAATAAAAGTCAATATTGTCGTATTTATTATCTTCTTTCACAATTGTTTTAAATGTCTGTTTGATTTGTTCATCAGAATACGACTCCTCTCTTATTAATTCTTTAATTCTCAACAGAAAATCAGAGGAACCACTTCTTGTTTCATAAATAATAGTATAAGAGTCATTCCCTGAATTTAAATAATAAAGCATAATAAAAATTGTAGTAATTCGCTGTTGTCCATCTATGACCTCCCACTCACCTTTAAGCAGATTTTCCACTTCTTTAATTGTATTGGCATCTTTTATTTTTTTGAGAATTTCCATCTCTCTTTTTTTCACTACTAATGGTTGCAAACAATAAAAACCACCTTGATTTAGTTTTTGAGAAAACTCATTTATATCATTCAGCAAGTCCTTTACCTGCTGCTCTGTCCACCTATACCCTCTTTGGTAAGATGGAATAAAGAACTTCATTCCAAGAAGTTCACTTATTTTTTTTAGTTTTATGCTATTATCCATTTCCTTCAATTATTATTCTCTACAATTCTCTTGCGCAACCACGATATCGATTAGTGCGTGATGATTGGCGTTTAAATGATACCCGCAGGTTGCTGCCACAGTTTGCCGATGATGTAGCCATCAATTTTTTGCTATCGCAAATATAAACATTCTTTTTGAAAACAACATCGCTTTAATCATTTTTTTCCTACCTTTGCCGTGATTAAAATACCACACCCAAAATGAAAATCGAAATAGCATCAATAGAAGACGTACCTGAAATTTTGGAACTGCAATACAAGGCGTTTTACCCTGTGGCAGAGCAACTTAATTGGCTTGATGCACCCAATCTAACCGAGACGGTGAATCAGGCTCGCGAGGATTTTCCGAAATTCACTGTCTTGAAAATGGTTGACGACAACGGCAAAATAATTGGCTCGGTGCGCGGCTATGTTGACGATGGTTCGCTTTACATCGGCAGGCTAATGGTATTGCCTGAATTTCAGCAAAATGGCTACGGACGGCTACTGTTTCACAAAATTCAAGAATTATTGCCGCACCGCCGCGTATGGCTCGAAACTTGCGCCGATGTGCAAAGTTCGTTCACATTCTACGAAAGAGAGGGTTTCAATACCTTCAAAACCGAAGTTTTGGAAAACGGACTTTCGTGGGTTTCGATGGAAAAAACAATTATGAAAACCGAACCAATATTTCAAACCCTCGCCGACCTGAACATTCCATACGAAATTCAGGAACATAAGGCGATTTTTTCGGAGGAGGACGCCAAA
Source organism: Bacteroidales bacterium (assembly GCA_017394445.1). Taxonomy (GTDB): domain Bacteria; phylum Bacteroidota; class Bacteroidia; order Bacteroidales; family UBA3824; genus UBA3824. The sequence goes on from JAFPYT010000230.1 coordinate 33,102, forward strand.
GACGTGGTAATCACACTCGAAGGCATCGACGTAAAAAACCTTTTTGTAAAGGACAAAAACGGCAACTACGGACTTGTGAGTATGAACCTCCACCGTCGCGCCGATTTGAAGAAAATTGCCGCACTTTTTGGTTTTGGCAGACTGAGTTTCTGCAACGCCGACGAACTGATGCAATACCTCAACATTACGCCGGGTTCGGTGAGTCCACTTTGTGTAATGTTCGACACCACAAAAACTGTAAAAGTGCTGTACGACAGTCATTTTGAAGGTCGCAACGTGATAATCCACCCCCTGCGCAATACGGCATCCATCAGCATAAAATTTGATGATTTAAAGAGTTTTACCGAACATTTTGGTCATAATTGGCAGTTGGGCGATTTTTATGTTGCGCCTAATGTGGAATTTGTGCCGCTCCAAGCCGACGACGCCCCCGCAATCAGTGAAATGTCAGCGATGGCAACCGAAATTCTCCGCGATTATTACGACCCCATTATCGGCAAGGAGCAAAACGATTATATGTTGGCTAAGTTTCAGACTGTCAGCGCAATCACCGACAATCTCCGCCACGGTTACCATTTTTATTTTGTTCGTTGCGACGGTCACAACGCCGGATTTATGGCATTTTATCCGCGAGAGGGTGCTATGTATCTCAGCAAATTTTACCTCTACAAACACGAACGCGGCAAAGGTCTTGCCCGTCAGATGCTTGCGTTCCTTGCCGACGAAACCCGCCGCGCCTCACTCTCCGCCATCGAACTCAACGTCAACAAGCACAACCCCACTCTCCAAATATACAAGTCCCTCGGTTTCACCACCATCCGCGCCGAAAAAATCGACATCGGAGGAGGATTTTATATGGATGATTATGTGGAGAGATTGGAGGTGTGAGAGAAAATGCTAATCCTATTGATTAATTCTTCTACATTTACTACTTTTACAACCAAATTTGAACACAATGACGGAGAATAACGAAATAGTAATGTATCAGCCTGATGAAACAATTAAACTTGAAGTAAGGCTTGAAAACGATACTGTGTGGCTAAATGCCGCTCAAATGGCCAATCTATTTAATAGGGACGAAAAAACTGTTAGAAAGCATATTAGCAACGCTCTCAAAGAGGAGTTGTCAGATACAGTTTTTGTCGAAAAATTTGCGACAACCACTCAACACGGTGCTATGGAAGGGAAATTTCAGATTCATGAAGTTAGTTTTTACAATCTTGATGTTATTATTTCTGTCGGTTATAGAGTAAAATCTCAACGAGGCGTTGAGTTTCGCCGATGGGCTACCCGGGTCTTAAAAGAATATCTTTTAAAAGGTTATTCCATTAATCAGCGGCTTGAACGTCTTGAACAGCGTGTTACCCAAACCGAAAACAAAATAGATTTTTTTGTAAAAACCTCCTTACCGCCGGTTGAGGGTATTTTTTACGATGGACAAATTTTCGATGCATACAAATTTGCCAATGACCTTATACGTAGCGCAAAACAACGTATTATCCTTATTGATAATTATATAGATGATACAGTTTTGCAAATGTTAGACAAGCGTTTACCCAACATTTCGGCAACCATCTACACCAAAACTATTACGCCTCAACTGCAACTTGATTTACAGCGCCATAACGCACAATATGCACCCATTAGCATCCAACAATTTGCCAACGCACACGACCGTTTCCTATTGATTGACAATACTGTATACCATATCGGAGCATCTCTCAAAGACCTCGGCAAAAAGTGGTTTGCATTCAGCAAAATGAGCATTACGGCTAATGAGTTGGTAGGTAAAATGTAAATGATAATCAAAGCGTTGTAATTTTTTAAATAATCAAACAAAACAATCATCACTATGAACAACTTCATTGCCTATTGCGGCCTAAACTGCGAAAAATGCGAGGCACGCATTGCTACTATCAACAACGATAACGACTTACGCCAAAAGGTAGCACGTCATTGGTCGGAACTCAACCACGTGGAAATCACACCCGAAATGATTAACTGCACCGGCTGCCGTATCGAGGGTGTCAAGACTCCTTTTTGCGACCATCTTTGCCCTATCCGTCTGTGCGCCAAAGATAAAGGTTATCCCACCTGCGGCTCGTGCGCCGAAATGGACGGTTGCAAAAAACTCGCTATGGTAACAGACAACAACAAAGAGGCTCTCAGCAATTTAGAACAATATAAGTAACTATGAAACGCGAAATCAATCCTTCGGAAACATCACGCGCGCAGGCCTTCAACTATTGGATGAAGTCGCCTATGCCAATGGTAACAATTACAAAGACTTTCGATGTTACTAAAATTTATAAACTCAGCAAACCAAAGGGTTATAAATTCAATATGCTTTTGTGTTGGTGCATCGGCAGTTACCGGCACCGAAATCGACTGTATTGTTAATCAATATTCCGGCGTTTACTGCAATCCGTTTCTCTCTTGGGGGTAAATACCGAAAGTATTGGTTCCGAGTAACTTTGCCCATCTCGTTTCAATTCCATCACGTTCAGATGGACGGCGGAGAGGCGGCGAAGTTTTTGGAGAGGTTGCAACAGGCATTAAATGTTAAATTCTGTTAAATCTTCACTTCCCCTCTTGACTCGTCCCTTGGGGCATAGTTTAACTTTGCAGTCGCTTAGCAAAAACAAAATCGTACGATTATGAGTAACAAAACAAAGTTAAAAATCGGAGAGTTTTCACAGATGATGCAGGTAACTGTTAAGACCCTGCGTCATTACGAGCAAAAAGGTCTTCTCCTGCCTGACGAGGTGGACCGGTGGACAGGTTACCGATATTACAGCATTGAACAGATGCAGAAGTTGCAGTCAATCCGCGATTTACAGAGCCTCGGATTCTCGTTGGACGAAATCAAGGATCTCTACGACGACGATTCGCACACGCCGAGCGTCCGTCAGATGGACGAAAAAATCAAGGAGACGGAACTTCAACTAAATCAACTCATTGCACGTCGCAACCGGTTGCTCGAATGGAAAAACTCTCGCAAACAAATTACAAAAATGGAAAAATTCAACATTCAGTCTTTGCCCGAAATCATTGTGGCAAGTCATCGCGAAGTGATACCCAACTACGAAGCCCTCGGACCTATGTGCTACGAGAAGATTGGCCCTGAGATGCAACGTCTTGGCTGCAAATGTCCCAAGCCCGGCTACTGTTTCACCGTGGAACACAACGGAGAGTACACGCCCACCGACATCGACATCGAGTACTGCGAACAGGTGGAGGAGATGGGCACCGACAGCGCAATCATCAAGTTCAAGAAACTCCCCGCAATTCCCAAGGCTCTCTGTATGAAGCACATCGGACCATACGAGAAGTTTTACGAGTCGTTTATCGAAACCTTCAAATATATGGAGCAAAACGGCTACAAGATTGCCGGTCAACCCCGTACAAGTTACGTGGACGGCCCGTGGAATCAAGACGACCCCGAACAATGGGTGTCGGTAATTCAGATTCCTATTGAGTAAACATTGATTCTTTAACTTCGGGACTGCCCTTGGACAGTCCCTTAAAATTCAAATAATTATGCCATTTGATTTCAAGAAAGAGTTTAAGGAGTTTTACCTTCCGCCTTGCAAACCTGAAATTGTCAATGTGCCGAAAGCAAATTACATCGCGGTACGTGGCAGCGGCAATCCCAACGACGAGGACGGCGACTACAAGCACGCCCTCAACATTCTCTACGCCGTGGCTTACACGCTGAAAATGAGTTACAAAACCGATTACAAAATCAATGGTTTTTATGAATACGTTGTGCCGCCG
>JAFPYT010000231.1 GCA_017394445.1 Bacteroidales bacterium
ATGGGTGCATGCAAAAGAGATTAAGGACATTTCGGGCCTTACACACGGTATCGGTTGGTGCGCACCCCAACAGGGATGCTGCAAACTCACCCTCAACGTAAAAGAGGGCATTATCGAGGAAGCACTCGTTGAAACTCTCGGTTGCTCTGGTATGACCCACTCAGCCGCTATGGCATCTGAAATTCTTCCTGGCAAGACCCTTTTGGAAGCCCTCAACACCGACCTCGTATGCGACGCTATCAACACCGCAATGCGCGAACTCTTCTTGCAGATTGTTTACGGACGTACACAGTCGGCTTTCTCAGAAGGCGGACTTCCCGTTGGCGGATCGCTCGAAGACCTCGGCAAAAACCTCCGCAGCCAAGTGGGTACAATGTACGGCACAAAAGCAAAAGGCAGCCGCTACCTTGAAATGACCGAAGGCTACTGCACCAAGATGGCTCTCGATGCCAACAACGAAGTTATCGGTTACGAATTTGTAAACCTCGGCAAACTTATGGACGCTCTCAAAGGCGGCGCAACAGGTCCTGAGGCTATCGAAAAGGCAAAAGGCACATACGGCCGTTTCAAAGACGCAGTTAAATATATTGATCCACGTAAAGAATAATAAACACTATGGCATTATTTGAAAGTTACGAGCGCCGCATCAACCAGATCAACGCCGCTCTCAATAAATACGGTATCAAAGATATCGACGAAGCAAAGGCTATCTGCGCTTCCAAGGGTCTCGACCCCTACAAAATGTGCGAAGACACTCAGAAAATCTGTTTCGAGAATGCAAAATGGGCTTACGTTGTAGGCGCTGCTATCGCCATCAAAAAAGGCGTTAAAACCGCTGCCGACGCTGCTGAGGCTATCGGCGAAGGCTTGCAGGCATTCTGTATTCCCGGCTCTGTTGCCGACGACCGCAAAGTAGGTCTCGGACACGGCAACCTCGCAGCACGTCTGCTCCGCGAAGAAACCGCTTGTTTCGCTTTCCTCGCTGGTCACGAATCTTACGCTGCTGCCGAAGGCGCTATCAAAATCGCCGAAATGGCAAACAAAGTTCGCAAAAAACCCTTGCGCGTTATTCTCAACGGTCTTGGAGAAGACGCCGCTAAAATCATTTCGCGTATCAATGGTTTCACATACGTTCAAACCGAATTTGACTACTACACTGGCGAAGTAAAAATCATCAACGAAACCAAATATTCTGACGGTGTTCGCGGCGGTGTACGTTGCTACGGTGCCGACGACGTTCGCGAAGGCGTTGCCATCATGCACAAAGAGGGCGTTGACGTATCTATCACAGGTAACTCTACCAACCCCACCCGTTTCCAGCACCCCGTTGCCGGCACATACAAGAAAGAATGTGTTGAACAGGGCAAGAAATACTTCTCAGTAGCATCGGGCGGTGGTACAGGTCGTACACTTCACCCTGACAACATGGCTGCTGGTCCCGCTTCTTACGGTATGACCGACACTATGGGTCGTATGCACTCAGATGCTCAGTTTGCAGGTTCTTCATCAGTTCCCGCTCACGTAGAAATGATGGGATTCCTCGGTATGGGCAACAACCCAATGGTAGGCGCTACTGTTGCAGTTGCCGTTGCTGTGGCTCAGGCTATGTAATTGATTAAATTACAATAATCTATATAAAAATACCGCCCCGGAAAGGAGCGGTATTTTTTTTGAATACTTATTATAGTTTAATATCGTCTAAATCTAAATAAGCAAATTGGTCGATTTCGTTTATTAAACAGAAAATAAGGCGATTGTGGCGGTCGTCATAACAAAAACGGAATGATTGAACCCCCAAATCCAAGGTAGCAACATAATCACCGTTTTTCTTAAAGATTTGGAGTGTCTTAGGTTGGGCTCTTTTATTCCATTCATCGCCGGTATAAAGCGCTAAAAGATAGTCTTTTGTAAAAATGGCCGAATGGAAATTATCATTAATACTACTGCCATAATTTGGTCCTTGAATTGAATATTGTAATTCGCCTGTGAAATTAAAAAAACGCAATAAATCTAATTGGATATGACACTCTACAAAAATACTGTCAGAAATATCAACTGCTACACTAAAACGTTGATTATTAGTAGAAATACTATCGGCAAATTGTGTTAAATTACCGTTGCTCATATTCCAAGTTCCCGAACACTGACGAAAAGTAGATGCACTTGTTGGTATAATAACCTCGCAATAACAAAGAGTATCGTTAACATAATAATAATCGGCAGGAAAGGCTTTTCCCGACATCATAAACTTTGTATATGGCTTATAATCAGGAATTTTTACAAGGCTATCAATATTATATGACATAATTTCATATTTACCAAAATCGGCTACATAAAACTCACCTCTATGATTGTCGATAACTGGACCGATGCTCACAAATTCACCGGGACCTTGACCGTAGTGTGCAGTAGAAACCACATATTCAAAAGTTTCGCTATCGAATAGATGAAGCATATTTTCATGAGAAGTGTAATCTGTGATAACCAAATAGTTATCAACAA
>JAFPYT010000232.1 GCA_017394445.1 Bacteroidales bacterium
AGCAAGGCTTATCGCACTTTGCATTGTTAGAGACCGAGAACCATTATCAAGACACCGACGTATTTCAATATTGGAAAATACAGATGCCGATTTACCGCAAGATGAAAGAATCAGACTGCACCACCGACATCGACAAATGGATATTTAACCTTTCAAATATGGAAACTATGGAAACATCATTATCATTTACCAACGACATACCGCTGTTCAAGCAGTTAGGCAAATTAGCCTCCTACTCCGAACTCACCACCGACCAGCAGATACAGTACGACGACAGTTTCAACAACTATCTCGCTTATATGGGTCAGCAGGAATACAAGTTAAAAGAGGGCATTAAAATCGGATGGAAAGAAGGCGAAGCCAAGGGGCGTGCAGAGGGCGAGCGAGCTGCAAAACTTGAATCAGCCCGCAAGATGAAGTCCAAAGGCTATTCTATCGACATTATCGCCGACATCATCGGCCTCACCCCCGACGAAATAGCCGAGCTTTAATGCGTAAATATAAACCATACCTCGTATTCCTCGCCGTAGTATTTATTACAGCCTGCACGCCCATTGCCCCTATCGACAATCCTCAGCCGTCGGTCTATTTTTGGAAAACGGTTTTCGACCCCGACAGCACCGAGGCGGCGTTTATCAATGATTTTGGCATTAGGAAAATTTATATGCGCTACTTTGATGTGGTTTTCGACCAAGATAAAAATGCCCTTATGCCTAATGCTACGTTGCAATTTCGACAGCCCATACCGCAAGGCGTGGAGGTGATTCCCGTGGTGTTTATTGTGGAAAAATGCCTCAGACACAATGTGGATTCTATCGCCGAGATACTTGTAGACAGGGTTATAAAAATGTCGGAGACCAACCACGTGCCCAAGATTCACGAGTTTCAAATTGATTGCGACTGGACTGCCAAATCCGAAAAGGTGTATTTTCCCTTTTTAGAAAAAGTGAAAGACTACGCCGCCGCCAAAGGTCTGAAACTCTCGGTAACTATACGTCTCCATCAGTTGAATATGGCTGCTCCGCCGTGCGATTATGGAGTGCTGATGCTTTACAACACAGGCAATTACGCCAACCGCAAATGCGTTAACCCGATACTTTATTATAATGATGTTAAGCCGTTTTTGAGGCATTTGAAAAAATATCCGCTGAGGATGTGCGTGGCGTTTCCAAATTTTAAATGGCAGATTCTTTTCAAAAAAGGAAAATACAGCAACATATTATATAGTGAGAATCTCGACGACACGCTCAACTTTGCCCGTATCGACTCCGCCACATTTTTTGTGCAAAACGCCCGCGACATTCCTATGTATATCGGCAACGAGGCTTTTAACGTAATGCTACACTATGGCGACACAATATTTGTGCGCAAAGCAGAGTTTTCTGAAATAGAAAAGGTGAGGGCGGCGGTAAACGATATCCGTCCCGAAATACTCTCGCAGACAATTATTTACGATTTAAACAGCAACAACATTAATAATATTAACTACCAACAATATGAAAAAATTTTTAGCGGTTCTATTGCTGCTGACCGCGCTAATCAGCAGTAAATCGTATGCCTGCATTGCGGAGCAGACTATCAACTTTTATATGTACAAGGTGCTCGACACCAAGGCTTCGGCGCATTTGTTCGACGATTTTTGGCGCGCATACGTGGGTCCCGAAATGAGCGAATATGCCATCGACGGATTATTGTTGATCGACCCCGAAGAACTTAAACAGTCGTTTGAAACCGGCGAGGCGAACAACGACATTGTGCGCGCAGTAATTGCCAAAAAAGACAAGGCTATGCAAGACTACCTCTTAGACCTTATCACCTATCACTGTCTCAACAGCAATTTTTACAACGCTTGGGAATATCCTTCGGAAGACGAAATTGCAGCCCGCCGTGCCAAACTTACCCAACTCCGCACCAAGGCGGAGGGTTACAACGGCGCACTCAAAGAGCGTTACAACCTTATGGCTATGCGCTGTATGTTTCAACTCGAAAAATATGCCGACGTAGAAAAGTTCTGGACATCAACAGGTTCTAAAACCTCCGACAAAGACATCCGTCAAACTATGCTCTCGCTCTTTGCCGGCGCGCTCTACCGTCAAAAAAAGATGGAGTCGGCTTTGCAGATTTTTGCCCAGTTGGGCGATATTCAAAGTCTGAAATTCTGCCTCAACGACAAACGCAACTATCAAGGTATCAAAGAGATTTACGAAAAAGACCACGACAATACATCGTTGCCTTTTATGATTCAGGATTATGTTAATATGACCCAAGAAACCTTAGACGGCGAATCGGGATTGCCACACCCTTCGGATTTTTACGAGGTAAAAAACAGCGAGGCTAAACAGTTTGCCGACTTTGCCAACAAGGTAGCCGACACCAAAGCCACCAACGCTCCCTGTATGTGGAAAACCGCCGCCGCTATGATTCACTACCTTCTTGGCGACTATGCCGCCGCTCAAAAAGAGATTGCCGCTGCCGTTAACCTTGGCGGCACTCAACTGATGAAAGACAACGCCCGCGCAATCCAATTTCTTGTTTACACCAAAAACCGCAAGTACACCGCCGCCGAAGCCACCAAATATATGACCGAAATCAAATGGCTGCAATCTATGGCGGACAAAGAATCGCATTTTAGCCGCGCCGCACAACGCATTATTTATCAGAATATTCAAGGGGCTAACAAGGAGAGCAACAAAAATTTCACACTTTTGATTGTTTCTGCCGCTGATATGCTCCATCTCAACTATTTCTCCGACAATATTCTCTACGATATGACAGGTGCCGAAACCGAAAGTTTCTACAATTACGCATTCAACAACAAGAAGTTAGACGTTTTTGAAAAATACCTTCTCAACATTATCCAAACCTCCAAAGGTCGCACTTTTGGCGGCAAAGATTTTTACTTAGACCAAGTTGGCACAAAATACCTCAGCGAACACAATCTTGCCAAAGCCGAACAGTGGCTCTCGAAGGTTAGCATCGATTTTATGCGCAAAAAAGGCATCGCTCCCTTTATGGTGCTGCGCAACTACAATGTTGAGCCGTGGTACAATGCTCAGGAAGTTACTTATCAGCAAGAGTTTAGCGACGAAATTCCCGGCCGCCTCAACGAAAACCAGCGTCTGAAATTTGCCAAAGACCTTGCCCTTGCCGAAACTCAATACAACAACGCTTCGGGCGAAAAACGTATGGAACTTGCCTACAATCTTGCAGTTATGTGCATTCAGGCATCGCAGCACGGCAACTGTTGGTATCTTACCCACGACGGATGGTCGCTCTACGGCGTTGAAACACGCAGCAACGAGTTCGACTACGAAAAACGTACTATGGAACTCTTACAAGAGGCTTCTGAATCAAAAGACAACGAGGTAAAAAGCAACGCACTCTTTGGTCTTTTGTGGATACCCCGCCAGAGCCTCAGCCATTGGAACGAAGAAGAGTTTAAAAACAAAGAGATCAATTCAGCCCTCGAACAAATTGCAGTATTTATCGAAAACGTTGGCTCTACCGACGCTATGGAAAACTGCGATGTGATTATGGATTATATCAGGGGACAGGTTGGCGGTGATTATTAATAATAATGAGATAATCATAAATCACCCTTATTGATAAACTATTATGCCGCAAGTGTGCTAACGAATGTCAATTGTTAGTATCTTTGCGGCATAATTCATTTAAATAGTTTTATTATGATACTAAACGAACAAATCAAAGCCATCGCCGAAAGGCTCAGCGCTTTGCGAGAGGTGTTAGAACTCTCGCTCGAGGACGTATCGTCCAAAACCGGCATACCGCCGGAGCAGATTGCCAAGTTTGAAAGTGGCGAATCTGACATTCCCATGAGTTTTATTTGCAACGTTGCACAAGCATACAATATTCAACCATCAGCCATTATTAGCGGCGACGAGCCCAAAATGCAGAGTTACTTCCTCACCCGCAAGGGCAAGGGCGTTAGTATGGAACGAAACAAATGCTACAAGTATCTCGCGCTTGCCGCCGGATTTAAAGACACGCTGTTCGAGCCTTTTGAGGTAACAATCCAACCGTTCGACAAAATTCATCTCAACTCGCACTTAGGTCAGGAGTTCAACTACCTGCTCGAAGGCCGCGTGCTTATCCAGCTCGGCGACAAGCAGTTGATTATGAACCCGGGCGACAGCATATTCTTTAATTCAACCATACCCCACGGAATGATAGCATTAGACAACCAAGAAGCCACATTCCTTGCAACAATAAGCAAATAAAACAGTTACAAAACAATGTTAGAAAGATTTTTAAAGCAGACATCGTTCAAAGACTTGGACGATTTCAAAAAAAACTATAAAGTAATAGTTCCCGAAAACTTCAACTTCGGCTACGACGTGGTAGACGCTTGGGCTGCCGAGCAACCCGACAAACTTGCTATGCTGTGGACCAACGACAAGGGTCGCGAAGAGCGTTTCACCTTTGCCAAAATGAAAGAGATGACCGACCGCACGGCTTCCTATTTTCAAAGTCTCGGTATCGAAAAGGGCGACCGCGTAATGCTAATCCTCAAACGCAACTACGAATTTTGGTTCAGCATTGTGGCATTGCACAAAATAGGTGCTGTGGTAATTCCCGCCACACACTTGCTCACTAAAAAAGACATCGTATACCGCAACAATATGGCTGGTACTAAGGCTATTGTCTGCTGTGGCGACCCTCTCATTCTTGAACACGTGGCATCGTCGAAAGCCGAATCGCCCACTTTGGAAAAAATGATTTCGGTTGGTCCCGAAGTGCCCGAAGGATTTGAAGATTTTCAAAAAGGCATCGCCAACGCCGCTCCGTTTGTTAAGCCCGCACAGGTAAACACCAACGACGATGTAATGCTTATCTATTTTACGTCAGGTACATCGGGCGAACCCAAAATGGTGGCTCACTCGTTTACATATCCCCTTGGACACATCACCACTGCCGCATACTGGCACAACCTTACACCAAACGACCTCCATCTCACCGTTGCCGACACTGGATGGGGCAAGGCTGTTTGGGGAAAACTCTACGGACAATGGATTGTGGGCGCTTGCGTTTTTGTTTACGACCACGAAAAATTCACGCCCTCCGATATGTTGCAGATGATTGAGAAATACAAGGTTACCACATTCTGCGCACCGCCTACCATCTACCGTTTCTTTATCAAGGAAGACCTCTCGAAATACGACCTCTCAAACCTCCGATGGATTACCACGGCGGGCGAGGCTCTCAACTCGGCTGTGTTCGACACTATGAAAAAGATAACGGGTCTCAACATTATGGAAGGATTCGGACAAACCGAAACCACCCTCTCAATCGCTACATTCCCTTGGATGACTCCGAAACCCGGCTCTATGGGCATACCCAACCCTGCCTACGATGTTGACATTCTCACACCCGACGGTCGCAAGGCTGAGGACGGCGAGCAGGGCGAAATCGTTATCCACACCAAAAACGGACGTCCGCTTGGATTGTTTAAAGAGTATTTCCGCGACCCGCAGCGCACCGCCGAGGTATATTCCGACAACGGAACCACCTATCACACAGGCGATATTGCTTGGCGCGACGAGGACGGATACCTCTGGTTTGTTGGCCGTACCGACGACGTTATCAAGAGTTCGGGCTACCGTATCGGACCGTTCGAGGTAGAAAGCGCACTTATGACTCACCCCGCAGTAGTGGAATGTGCCGTAACAGGCGTTCCCGACCCGGTACGCGGCAAGGTGGTAAAAGCCACAATAGTTCTCGGACGCGGCTACGAACCCTCCGACGACCTTGTTAAGGAGATTCAGAACCACGTGAAGAAAACCACCGCTCCCTACAAGTATCCCCGCATAATAGAGTTTGTAAAAGAACTCCCCAAAACCATCAGCGGCAAAATCCGCCGTGTGGAGATTCGCAAAAACGACGAGGAGAAGGCGAAATAATCGGCATTTTGATTATTATATTTAATATATTGTAGAGACGTGCCACGGCGCGTCTCTACATTTTTTATTATAAATTCACCCCAAATTATTTATGCCCTATTAAAAAAAATGCATACTTTTGCGGCTGATACACTCACTTAATTAAAGCAAAAAAAATGAACAACCGAGTTGTAATAACCGGCGCGGGTATTTGGTCGTGTATTGGCAACGATTTAGAAACCGTCCGACAATCACTTTACAACGGCAAATCGGGTGTTGGACTTTCTCCCGAACGGATAGAATACGGCTATCGCTCTGGACTTTCGGGAGTTGTAGAACAGCCCGTGATTACAAAGCAGATGGTAGACCGTCATACACGCGTTGGTATGCCGGAACAGACTCAGTATGCTTATATGGCGGCTTGTCAGGCTTTTAATCAAGCGGGTGCAGATGTTGATTATCTGTCGAAAAACGAATGTGGATGCATCTTTGGTAGCGATTCGTCGGCTAAGCCCGTTATCGAAATACATAAGACAATGGAGGCTGAGCACGACACAGCCATGCTCGGATACGGAATGGTATTTCAGTCGATGAACTCTACTATAACGATGAACCTCAGTACAATTTTTCATCTTAGGGGCGTAAACTTTACCGTTAGTGCAGCATGTGCAAGCGGCAGTCATTCAATTGGTTTGGGTTATATGATGATACAGCAGGGGCAGCAAGAGATGATACTGTGCGGCGGAGCTCAAGAAACCAATCAGTATTCAATGCTGTCGTTTGATGCTATAGGAGCATTTTCGGTGAGGATGGATCAGCCACAAAAAGCATCACGACCTTTTGACCGCGATCGCGATGGTCTTGTACCTTCGGGAGGTGCAGCAGCTTTGGTATTAGAAAGTTACGACCATGCCGTAAAACGAGGAGCAAATATACTTGCCGAAGTTGTTGGATATGGCTTTTCGGGTAATGGAGCAGAAATCTCCAAACCATGCGACCACGGTTGTGAGCTTGCAATGTCGCGGGCTTTACAAAACGCCTGTTTAACACCCAACGATATTGATTATATCAACGCCCACGCCACATCCACACCGCAAGGCGATATGTACGAGGCAATTGCTATCGACCGGTTGTTTGGCGGCAGCAAGGCTTGGATAAGTTCCACAAAATCAATGACAGGTCACGAATGTTGGATGGCAGGCGCAAGCGAAATTGTATACTCGCTTATAATGATGAAAAACAACTTTGTAGCTCCTAATATAAATTTTGAAAACCCCGATGAGTATTCGCAAAAACTAAAAATTGCAACACAAACTATAGAAACTCAGGTGGATACAATAATAAGTAATTCGTTCGGCTTTGGCGGAACAAATTCTGCGTTAGTAATAAAGAAAATTGCAAAATAATGACACTAAAAGAAATTGAAGCAACTGTAAAGCAGTTTCTTGTTGAGGAACTTGAAATTGAAGAAGGAAAAATTACCTTAGAAGCGAGACTAAAAGAAGATATGGGCATCGACAGCCTTGATTTGGTTGATATTGTGGTAATTGTTGATAAAATTTTTGGCATTAGAATTAAAGCCGAAGATATGAAAGGTATTGTTACCCTCAACGATTTTTGCAACTATATAGCCGAGCATCAGAATCAATAATTTTAATGGAAAACCAACTCAAATTGCTCAAAGACAACGGTATATGCGTTGTAATTCCCGTTTACAACAACGAACGGACTATAGGCAAAGTGGTACTCGATAGCCTTGAAAACTGTTCCGACGTTATAGTTGTTAACGATGGCAGCACCGATTCTACAGGCGATATATTACATAATATCAGTGGAATAACCTTGGTGGAATACTCCAAAAACCAAGGTAAAGGATATGCCCTTAAACGTGGATTAAAAAAAGCAAAAGAACTTGGTTTTCGTTACGCCATCACACTCGACGGCGATGGACAGCATTATCCAGATGATATTGCCAACTTTTTGAAAGCCAATATCCAATACCCTCAAACCATAATCATTGGACAACGAGATCTTGCTGGCGTAGAGCGCACCAAAGGAAGCAATTTTGCCAACAAGTTTTCTAACTTTTGGTTTATGGTGCAGACCTTTAAAAGAATTGACGACACACAATCGGGATACCGTCTCTATCCACTTGATAAATTGTACGGATTAAACATAATATCAAAACGTTACGAAGCCGAATTAGAACTTTTGGTTTTGCCGTCGTGGCATGGCGTGGATATTAAAACCGTGCCTATCAAAGTGTTTTACCCCGAAAAAAGCGAACGTGTAAGTCATTTTCGTCCCGGCAAAGATTTTTTTAGAATAAGCGTGTTAAACACCATTCTCTGCATTGTGGGGTTAGTTTATGCGCTACCTCTTGGTATTTTGAGACGGATCTACCGATTATTCTGTCCAAAAAAATAATTTGCAAATACTATTTTAATATCTAATTTTGTAGCGAAACAAAACAACCAAACATAATGGAAAATTTAATTTCGGAATTAAAACAGCGTATTATCGAAGCCCTCAGTTTAGAAGAGGTAAAACCAGAAGATATTGACAGCAACGCACCTCTTTTTGGTGATGGCTTAGGATTAGATTCTATTGACGCATTGGAACTTATTGTAGTTTTAGAAAAGTATTACGGCATAAAACTCAACGATGCTGCCCAAAGCAAAGCTATATTTAAAAGTGTTGCCACAATGGCAGACTATATTTCTAAAAACCGCACAAAGTAGAAGTGTTTTATGCGCAAAAACATTGTTGTAACGGGCTATGGCATTATTTCTGCTAACGAAATAACACCGATTGAAAATCTTGATTTAGAGGATTTTCCATTTCCCGTGGGCGAAATTAAGCTCACTAACGATGATTTAAAGTGCAATCTCAATATTCCAATAGAAAAACAAATAGGACGAACCACTCTTCTTGGTATCTCTGCATTGCGTCAAGCTGCTGAAAATGCTGATGTTAGCGATAAAACACCCGGTCGCAAAATCTTGATTTCGGGCACAACGGCGGGCGAAATGGATTTAACCGAAAAATATTGGCAAGATATTAATAATCATGCTGATGTGATGCTTCATCACGATTGTGGCAGTTGCACCGAACGCATTGCAGAGGGGCTCGGCTTTATCAACGAATGTACCACAATTTCTACAGCCTGTTCGTCGGGTGCCAATGCAATTTTAGAAGCAGCGGAAATGTTAGAAGCCGATAACGCCGACATAGTTTTTGCTGGTGGGGCAGAGGCTCTTACCAAATTTCATTTAACAGGTTTTGCCTCGTTAATGATATTAGACAGAGAGGTTTGCCGACCATTTGCCGACAATCGTGCGGGATTAAATCTTGGTGAGGGTGCAGCCTTTTTGGTAATGGAAACAGAACAGCACGCCATTAACCGAGGAGCAAAAATTCTTTGCTATTTTGCAGGAGGCGGCAATGCCTGCGATGCTTTTCATCAAACAGCTTCGTCGCCCGATGGTGATGGTGCTTATCTTGCTATGAATAATGCACTTATCAATGCTAATGTAACGCCCGATGCTATTCAATATGTCAACGCTCACGGCACAGGCACAGTAAACAACGATGCAAGCGAAATGGCTGCCCTTAAACGTATTTTTGGCAATAAAATGCCAATAATCGAAAGCACAAAAAGCATTACAGGACACACTACAAGTGCCGCAGGAGCAATCGAAGCCGTTATCTGTATTCAAAAATTGCAGCAAAACTGTAAGTTGCAAAACGTTATGGACAATTCGTTTGGATTTGGCGGCAACGATACTTCGCTAATTTTTTCGCGTTGTAAATCAGAGAGTAATGCCGATTGTTACAACAACGATATTGAAACCGAAGTAGTTGCCAAATACGAGCTTACCAACGAAGACGAAATTGCCGAAATTAAAGAGTTTTTAAAACCTTCGGAATATAGGCGAATGGGCAAAATTTTACGCAGTTCGCTTTTAACGTCAATTAAGGCATTGAAACAATGCAACATAACTGTACCCGATGCCATCATAACAGCCACCACACTTGGTTGTTGGGAAAATTCCGAAAAAATACTCGACCACCTTACCGAACCTCAGCCAACGCTATTTATGCAGAGTACGCACAATACAATAGGTTCTAACACAGCCATTTATCTTAAATGTCATGGTTACAACACCACCTACGTGCAAGGCTCAGATTCGTTTAAAAGAGCGATGCGCAAAGCCGAACTGCTTATCAAAAGCGGCAAATGCAACAATGTTTTGGTAGGTTTGCACAACGAAACCACACAGCGTTACCGCGATATTATGCATTTGGCAGGCAGAGATGGTTTGCAACCGTTGATTTCGCTTTCGGTGGTGGTTAAACGCAAGAATCAGTAACCTTTTATTATCGCGATATGAAAGAAAAAATACTCTCCCTATTAGAAAACGAACTGCCCACAGTGGATTTTTCGTCGCAGTTTTTGTTTAGCGAAATGGATTCGCTCGCAGTTACCACAGTTTTGGCAATACTTTCCGACGAGTATAAAATCAAACTCGATTCAGAAGATGCTACTCCTAAGAACTTTATGAATATCGACACCATTGTCAACCTTGTGCAAACCAAACTCAACCAACAATGATACTCGAAGACTATCTAAAACACGACGCAGAATTATATCCCAACAAAACGGCTATAATATGTGGCGATAAATCGTTGACTTTTGGTGAATTGTGGAACTCAGTCTGCAAAACCGCCGAAACTCTTCCAAAAGGTGAAATTGTAGTTTTTCGTGCCTCGCAAGATATTGATTTTATGGTAAAATATCTTGCCTTGCATATCAACGGTTCGGTTGCAGTGCCAGTAGAAAAAGACCTTCCCGATAATAGTTTTAACGAAATTATAGAATTTTTAAAACCCTGTAAGCCAACGCCCGAAGTGGCGGACATTCTATTTACTACCGGCACCATTGGCAAAAAAAAGGGTGTAATGATTCCTCACCGTGCTATTATTGGTAATGGCGAAAATGTTATTGAGGTTCAGGGTTTTGACCACGATTCGGCTTTTATTACCACAGGTCCGATGAGCCATATAGCAAGTCTTTCAAAAATTGCGCCTGTATTAATAAAAGGTGCAACATTGATTATTACCGAAGGCATGAAAAACGTCAATGATTTTTTTGACGCTATGGATTTGCCATTCCAAAAATTTGGAACTTTCCTTGTGCCGAGCGCTATACGTATATTGTTGCAGTTTAGCGAAGACCGTCTTCGCAAATACGCTTCAAAAATAGACTTTATTGAAACAGGAGCAGCGGCAATTTCCACTTCCGACATTCAAAAACTCTGCGAAGTGCTCCCCAATAGTCGCCTTTACAATTCGTATGCCTCTACCGAAACAGGACTTGTTTGCTCGTACAACTTCAACGATGGCAAATGTTTAGAAGGTTGCTGCGGTCGTCCCACAAGTCGCACCAATGTTATCATCACACCCGAAGGACTTATTGCCTGTCAGGGTAAAACCATTATGACAGGATATGCCTGCGACGATGAACTTACTAATAAAGTATTGATTGATAATACTATATTTACATCAGATTTTGGCGAAATAGATCAAGACGGAAATCTGCGGATACTTGGTCGTAGCGATGACATTATCAATACCGGCGGTTTTAAAGTATCGCCTACCGAGGTAGAAAACGTTGCTTTGTCGATACCGCAAATTGCTGATTGTATTTGTGTTCCCGCACCTCACCCTGTACTTGGAACAGCTCTAAAACTTATTTATGTAACAAAGGCTGCGATTACAAAAAAAGAAATTGCGCTTTATATAAAAAGCAAGGTAGAAAGTTTCAAAGTGCCATTCTATTACGAAGAATCCGACAAAATTCAGCGCACATTTAATGGCAAGTTAAACCGCAAATTTTATCGTCAGAATCAATAATAATGACCGAGGCTGAGCGTAAACTTATTGAACAATACGCAGATAGCGATGTTAACGCATTAGCACTAAAACTGCGCGATAGTGATAATGTTGACTCTAAATTTGTGCTTCGTCAAATTGCCGGACGTCAAGTTATGCGCCGCAAAATGCCTCTGTGGGCATCTAATCCCGATGTGCAATATCCCGATCATCTTCCTTTAGAGCAGTGCTCATCTTTTTTTACCGCAAATTATAAAAAGGAGATAGGGGAGAGGTTGCTCTCAATGTTTGATAAATGTGCCGACCTTACGGGAGGATTTGGAGTAGATTTTTTTGTAATGAGCGAAAATTTTTCGCACGCCATCTATGCCGAGCGCAATACCAATCTCTGCGATGTTGTAAGGCACAATTTTGAGGTTTTGCACCGTTATAATGCTAAGTTTCTTAATTCCGACGGGGTAGATTTTATAACAAATACATCCGAGCATTTCAACCTTGTATTTATCGACCCTGCACGCCGCAATTCTGCCGGAAAAAAAACAGTGAGAATCGAAGATTGCGAGCCTGATATTCTTATTTTTCAAGATATTATGATAAAAAAGGCAGATGTGGTAATGATAAAACTTTCGCCAATGATAGATATTGCCGACATTATTGCCAAGCTTCATAATGTCAGCGAAATACATTTAGTTGCCACTGCCAACGAGTGCAAAGAGGTGCTTGTGGTGCTTCACAATGGTTATAATTCTGAACCAAGGATATTTACTGTTAACGACAACCAACATTACACCTTTTTACTATCTAACGAGCGCAATTGTGCTATCAATTATTACAAAAGTACCAATCTAAACGGCAAATATCTTTTTGAACCCAATGCTGCCGTTATGAAATCGGGTGCGTTTAAAATCCTTACACAAGATTATAAAGTAAGTAAATTGCACGTATCAAGCCACTTATATATAGCCGACCATGATATAAAAGATTTTCCCGGACGGCGATTTAAGATAGGGCGAGCAGGACAGCCCAAAGAATTTAGTGGTATAGACAAAGCTAATCTTGCCGTTAGAAATTTTCCCGAAAAGGCAGAAATCTTAAAGAAAAAACTTAAAATTAGCGATGGCGGTGATATTTTTTTGTTTGCAACTACCATCTACAATGGCTCTAAAGTGTTTATTCAATGTTGTAAAGTTTAATATTGTATTTTTTCCTATTAAATTCTTTCTTTTTCTTGAAAAAGTTAAATTTTTACACTACATTTGCACTTTAAGTATCTTTGTTTGTTGCAACAAAAAAAGAAAGTATTTATGAAGAACACATTGTGCCGCATATTTGCTGTTATGCTGTTTTGTGCTATAGCATATTCGTCTGTAGCGCAGGTTGATACATTGCCGATTAATTTACGAGAGATGTTAAACAAAGATAACATCAATTACGACGAAGTTATCAGCGACAAACTCGTAATTTCTGCCGGACGTACCAACAAAAGCGTCGACGAATTGCCAGTTACGCTTTACATAATCACTCACGATGAAATTATCCGCAACGGATACGTAACACTTTGCGATGTATTAAAATCTGTTCCTGGTATTAGAGTTTCGCAGCCATGTTCGGGCGAATTTGGCGAAGGTTTTATGCAGCGCGGTTTGTTTGGCAACACTTATACTAAGATACTTCTCAACGGATTAGATATCAAACCATCTGCTCCAACGGGTATGCCTCTTGGTGCTAATATACCTATTCGTCAGGCCGACCGTATCGAGATTATTTATGGTCCTGCAGCTGCAAGTTATGGTAACGATGCTTGTTCGGGCGTTATCAATATTGTTACCAAGCAAGATTTCGACAAACCTTTTGCCGATGCCGATGTGGTAACGGGAACTGGTGATTATCACTATCTTAACTTTATGGCTGGTGGTAAATTTGGTCGCGGTAAACACGTGGCTGAATGTATGATTTACGGATCGAATCTCCGTTATAATAACATGAATATCACCGACTACGATGATGAAGACCTTTTTAACCGTTGGAACTATTTTGAGCAACGTGCCACACCTTTTGTTTGTGCTATTGACTCATTTATGCCTACGGAGATGACCGCTGCACGATTAGCAAAATTGCCTCTAATGTCGCCTTTTGTCCAGAAACCAGCAGACGCTTTGCCCCAGTATCGTGAGATTATGGGCTACACATCAGGTTGGCATGGCGATACTTGGTATCCCGAAATTGCTAATATTCGTCAAGAATCGGCTCAAGCAGGTATTGAACTTAAATACCGAGGCTTAACTTTTTCGTATAATTATCTTTACCGCCGAGATTTTTCGTCGCTTGGACAAACTCCGATGCTTTTCCGCTACGACGATTCTAACTTTATGCAAGGCGAAAAGATAATCCGTGCTGCCATTACAGGCAGTTGGAAATTTGGCAAATTATCCACAACTACGGTGCTTAAATATTTCCGTTATCGTATGGATGATAATTCGCAACGTGGTGTATGTTATTCACCATTAGTGCAATATATGTATGGTGCGGGTGATGATGCCGGTTTTGAAGAGCACATTTCTTACGATATTAACAAAAAAATCAGTTTTGCGGCAGGTGTGCTCTACCAGTATTCTGGCGTGTTGCCTACCACCAACGAGTCGCCATACAAGTTTCCAAAAGAGCGATACAAAGCATTTGCAAAAACGCTTAACTATACCGACCCGATATTTGGACAATTTGGTTACTATCCTTATGCATTTTACACCAATGGTGCTTACGGACAGGTAGAATGGCAGCCCACCGACAAATTATTCCTTACAGGTGGTGTTCGTTACGACTTCAACTCGCTTTGGGGTAGCACTACCAACCCGCGTATTGCATTATTGTACAAACTTACCGACCGTCTTTCATTCCGTGCTTCGCGAGGATACGCTTACAAAGCACCTTCGGCACAGCAGATGTATGGTTGCACTGGTGTAGACGCTTCTATCACTGTGAATGCAATAATGACATCATTGGGTCAACCTAACGTCGACACCTCTTTGGTGGCTTACCAGCAAGTGCCAGCAGGAAAACTTCAACCCGAAAAAATCGCGTCTACTGAGTTAGGTTTGCGTTGGTATATTACCAACGAAAACTATTTAGAGGCTGTTGTATATACCAATCGTGTTAAAGATCCTATTGACCGTTGTTGGGGCGTTCTTGATACAATGTATACCAACCGACATATGTACCATGCCGCTGGAATGGGCAGTACCGCCGTTTATAACAAAGATCCCAAAGACAATACACAGTGGACCCGTACTTACCGCAATGTTAGCGATGCCGAAATCAAACTTCATGGATACCAGTTTATTATGGTGTTTAAAAATTTAGTTCCTTCGGTTAAGCTTAATATGAATGGCGGTTTTACAATGACAATGGGTCACGAGGATATTTACGACCAAAACTTTGGCGACGAATCGCAGTTTGACCGTAAAGACCACATTCGTCAAACTCCGCGTTATCAAGCCCAACTTGCTTTCGACGTAACACTTTTTAAAATAATGAATCTCCGTGCCGAAAATGTTTATTGCAGCAAATGGGCTCGAAAATATTATAGTAGTCCCGACAACGATTTCTTCTGGGCACCGAGCTATTATAGCTTAGACCTTTCGATGGGATTACATATTAGTAAAAATCTTTACGGCATGGTAAAAGTAACAAATGTTCTCAACACTCGCTACGGAGGTATAGATTCAAAAGAAATGGACGTAGACCTTCCGTATAATCCGCAACAATTAACCAATATGAGATTAATTCTTTCGTACGAATTTTAGTTGGAACAGTATTTGTAAAGTAAAATATAATATTAAAAAACACTAAACGGGTTTACAAGGAAAGATGACCGATAAACTAACAAAATTGATATTAACCGTAATGGCGATATGTTTCTGCCTAACGCTTAAAGCGCAGACAGATAGCGACATAGCACGCCAGCGCGATAGTATCTCCAAACTTATCGAAAAGGAATCCGACCTTGCCAAACTTGCAGTTCTCTACAATCAATTGGCATACAAGCATCTTGCTCTTGACGACAATGCAAAATTAATTTCCTCAGCCGAAAAGTCTCTTTCGTATGCCCGTCAAAAAAATGTTGATGATATTGCCTACGACGATAATTTGTTGCTTGGCCGTGCTTACTCACAAACCGACAAACCCGAAGAGGCTCTCCATTGCTATCTTTCGGCTCAAAGTCTTGTAGACCGTAAAACTCCCGAAGGCGTTGTTACTTTGGCAGATATTGGTACTGAAATTGGTATGGTTTACTTTAATCGTGGACATTACAACCGTGCCGCCGAAAACTTTTACGATGCGTTGAGAGTTTACGAAAGTGCCAACATCGACGACAAAGTGCGTCAAAGCTCCAATCAACTTGCCGTTTGTGCTTATCTTACACAAAATTATCATACTGCTGTTAAGTATTATAATCAATTGTTGGATTATTATACTGCCGATGGCGACAAGGATGCACAAAAGAATGTTCTGCGCCGCCTTGCCGATATTTTTCTTAAACAGCGCGATTACAACAAAGCGTTAGAAACCAATCGCACGCTTTACGATATGTGCGCAACCGATGGCGACACACCTACCGCACTCAATGCTCTCAATAATATCGCTTATTGTCAAGTGGCAGGAGGATCCAGCGATGGAGCTCTTGATATTTTCCGTCAGATTACAGCCACCGACCAATTAGCAGGTGCTACCGACGACCAACTTGCCGGAACTTACACCAACATAGGTCTTTGCTACCAAAATATGGGTAAGAAAAATGAGTGCTACCAATATCTTGGACAGGCTGCCGATATTCGCAAAAAGAATAACCAAGATGCCGAATTTTCGCAAGTTACCAACATAATGGCGCTTGTTTATCTTAAAGATAAAGACTTGCATAATGCCGAGCTTACCTGTCTCGAAGCTATTGACGCTGCCGAGCGTTCTGGTAATCCGCAATTGCAAGAGGATGCATATCAAACATATAATCAAATATTGCAGGCTAAGGGCGAATACGATAAAGCTTTAGATTATTATCAAAAATATCTTGCTTTGCGCGATTCGGCTCAATTGCACGAAATACTTGAAACTCGCGACCGCGCCGACGACCTTCACAAACTTGAGGAGGCTGAAAAACGTTTTTCGGAAGAGATTGTTGATGTCGAAATTAGCGAACTTACCAACCGTCAGCTTCAACTTTTGGCTGAGGCTCAGCAGCGCAAAAACGAACTTCTTGCAAAAGACCTTGAGTTGCAAGAGGCAGAAAAAAACCGTTTGCGTCAGCAATTGGCTCTGCAGCGACAGAGAGAGGAAGCTGTCCGTCGCGATGCCGAAATTCAAAAGTTAGAGACGCAAAGGGCTCAGGATGAGGCGGAATTGGCACAAAAGGAAGCCGAGGAAAAATTGCGTCAAAGCGAAATCGAAGGTCTTGAATTTCAACGTAAACAACAAGAGGCAGAGTTAAAAGCCGAACGCGACGAAAAACGTATCTACCACCTTATTTTGGCGTTGTTTGGCGTAGTTGTTGCGGTATTTGTTGCCATCTTTATTATCGTTCGACGCAAAAACAAGAAACTCAACGAGCAGAAACTCGAAATTGAATGTCAGAATGCCGCTCTTACCCAAAAGAACGAGGAGATTTCGTTGCAAAAGGAAAACCTCCAAATGGCAAACCAAGAGATTATGACAATCAACGAGGAGATTGGTCGTCAAAAAGAGATTATCGAAAACAAAAACAAGTCGATTACCGACAGTATCATATACGCTCAACGTATTCAGCAGGCGGTATGTCCTATGCCCGAATTTTTGCGTAATTTCGGGTTAGATTATTTCTTGTTTTTCCGTCCAAAAGAGATTGTAAGTGGCGACTTTTATTGGTTTTATCAAGAAGGGTCGATAGTATTTTGTGTTGCAGCCGACTGTACGGGACACGGTGTTCCGGGCGCATTTATGAGTATGCTCGGCAACTCGTTGTTAACTAAGATTATCAACGAACGCAAGCTTTTTGATCCGGGTACGATTCTCAACCAATTGCGCGATGAAGTAAAACGCGCACTTCATCAACAGGATATCCACTCTGAGCGCAAAGACGGTATGGACCTTTCGCTTGTTAAAATCAACACCGATAATCTTGTTCTCGAATTTTCAGGAGCTAATAACAACGGATATCTTGTACGTAGATTTGCCAAAGGCGACCCCGAGGCACAGGCCGATATGCAAGGACGCGATTTTGTTTACGAAACTCCCGAACATTTGCTTCGCCTAATTACGCTCCCTGCCGAAAAAATGCCTATCGGCGTGTATATTCGTGATAATGAACAATTTACCACTAAAACAATGCAATTACAAAAAGGTGATTCAATATATCTTACATCCGATGGATACATCGATCAGTTTGGCGGTCGCCATGGTCGTAAGTTCTTGTCGGTTAATTTTACACAAATGGTGGTAAAAATGAACTCTCTGCCAATGGAACAACAGCGCGATACTGTTATCAAAACCCACGAAGATTGGATTGGCGACTCTTTTGTGCAAATTGACGACATTATTGTCTTCGGATTGAGAATTTGATTTTGTTTGAATTGTACAATAATTTTTTGAAAACACTATGCCAAAGATGACTAAAACCATTCTAACATTGTTAGCAACACTTGTTGTAAGTGTTTCGTTTGCACAACAGACTGTTACGGGTACGGTTTTCGACAACAACCACAAGCCTTTGATGGGTGCCTCTGTTACAATTGATGGCACTAATATAATGACTCTTTCTAAGTCTGACGGCTCTTATTCCATAGTTGTTCCCGAAGAATATGCTACCAATCCTATAGTAATTAGATATGTAGGTTATACTCCAAAGTATTTGTTTTCAAAAAGTTCTACTGATGTGGTTTTTGAACCCGAAGTTGTAAAAGATTTTGAAGATGTGTATGTTACCACGCAGAAACGTTTGCAGTCGAGTATCGAAGTACCTATTGCGTTAACGGCTTTAGACAACGAGCGTTTGTATGAGCTTAATGCTACCTCTATCGACGAGGTTAGCGGGTTTGTTCCAGGGTTTAATGCCATTATCCAAAGTCAAAATAAGAGCGGCTATGCTATTAGAGGTGTAACAAGCGATGGTATGGAAAGTTTTTTCCAGCCGCGTATTTCGGTATATCTCAACGGTGTGTCGGCTTCGCGTTTGCAAAGTTCGGTTATTGGCGTTTATGATATGGAACGTATTGAGGCTGTTCGTGGACCACAAGGTACGCTTTTTGGTCGAGGTGCTGAGATTGGTGCTGTACACTTTATTACCAAACGTCCCGAAAATGAATTCTCTGCTCAGGTTGAAGCCAACTATGGTACTTATAATCAGCGTGGAGCTAAAGGATATGTTAATCTTCCGATGGGCGAAAAAGTTGCCGACCGTTTTGCTTTTTATTACAACTATCACGATGGATATATCAAAAACCTTGCAGGTGGTACTCTCAACGGTATGAATTCCATAGGTTTGCGAAATACCCTGAGAATTGCTGGAAATTCTGAATCTGAATTAAATCTTATTCTTGATTATCAATACGATAACACTCCTGGAGTAAGTTTCAAATCAAGCACATTAGCACCAGTAGGAGGCGATACAAGTCCCTACACAGCTGCATATCTCAATGGCGGCACGCATCTTGGAGTAAAACGTCACATGGCTGGTGTTACTTTAGATTATTCTCGTAGCCTTGGTGAACATTTAAGTATGTCGAATATTTTAGGTGTTCGCGAATCAGATGCCGATGAGTTTTTTGATGCTGATGGTTCTTATCTTCGTTTGATCGACAGCGAAGAGGAAGCTCATGCATATCAGATTAGTAACGAATTTCGACTCAACTGGGACGGAGGGCAACGTCTTAATGGATTTATTGGCGCGAGTGTTATGTACGAAAATTGCGACCATCAGTTAATACTTCAGTGCAATCAAAAAGAGTTTTACCCCAATGTGGTAGCTAAACAGGTAAAAGCGCAAACCGAAGGGTTTCCATCAATGGTATCGCAAGGAGTAAAACAAGGTCTTGAAGGTTTTAAACAACAGCTTTTGAGTCAATATCCTGCAGCATATTCCGATCAAATTAACCAACTACTTGATGCTTATAGCGATGCCGTTTGTCCTCAGATTCAAACCTCTCTCTCCGACAAAATGTATAGTTGGTACAACTCAAACCAATGGGATAATATCCCTGATTTTTTGGGTGATACTCAGGGTGTAGTGAATGGGGTTTTGGTAAATACACTTAATGCAATGATGGCGCAAAATCCTATGATTGGGCAGTTGCTTAACGGTGCAACCGCCGATCAAGTGGTTTCCCAATTAAATATTGGAGAACAGTTGGCACAAAATGATGCCTTCAAAGTTCTTGCTTCGGCTTCAGGTGTTGCTACGGACGAAAATTACCAAGAAAATCAAACCAACTATACCCACAACTTAGAAACCGACGTTTTCCTTGACCTTAGTTGGAATGTAATCGATAATTTTTATATAACTATGGGTCTTCGTGGTACATACGAGCGTCAAAAAACCGGTTATATGTCTACCGCTATGACAATGCCTATGGTTGGATCAATGATATACGTATCGTCAAATGGCGAAACTGTTTGGACTGAAGCTGACTATTTTTCGTTTGTTGGTCGTTTGGTGTTTAACTATATGCTCAACAGAACCAACAACTTATATCTTTCGTTGTCGAAAGGACACCGCCCCGGCGTTGTATATTTTGATTACGACCCCAACAAACCCGGCAAACTTCAGCCCGAGGCCATATATAGCTTAGAATTAGGTATTAAAGGTAATGTTTTTAGCAATACACTCTCTTACGCAGCATCGTTTTATCGTTACAATTGGCTTCATTTTCAAAGTTCCACAGCTTCTTTTAAGGATGATGGAAGTATAGGTTACACTACTACCGACAAAGGTAAAGCTTCTTCAACAGGTGCTGAGATTTCGTTGAAATACTATTTTGAGCGTTATGCTTCGATATTTGCCGATCTTAACTATACCGATGGAAAATTTGCCGACAAAGACGAGGATGGTAATCCTCAGCAATGGGCAGGCAATAGTTTCCGCTTAAGTCCTAAAAATACATTCGACTTTGGTGCTGATGTGGTTTATCCTTTGCACAATAGATATAATTTATATTTCCGTCCCAATTTTACCTTTATGGGCAAGATATTTTTTGAGGATAATAATAAAGAAGAACTTTCGCAAGAAGGCTATAGCACCCTGAATGCCACCCTTGGCGTACGCTTTACTCGTAACCGTATGACATACGATTTTGCACTTTGGGGTAAAAATATTGCTAATTCAGAATACTTGATTGATGCTGGCAACGCAGGTCAATCTATCGGTTTCCCCACATTTGTAGCAGGTTCACCTGCAACTTTTGGCGTAAGAGTAATTTTGGGAGTAAAAAATATTAACCGTTAATAAAAATACCCCCCGTGTTTGGCGGAGGGTATAATTATAAGCACATTGGTTTAATCATTTTACAACATCATCGGCGGATGGTAATTGCTGTCGGTGGTGGTAGTTTTTGTTGTGTTATCCACAGTTGCAGTGTTGTTTGTAACTGTATTTGTGGCTGTTACCGTCGCAGCATTATCTTTGTAATATTTGTTGTAATGCTCAATGGCAAGGCGGGCAATCATGTTAGAAATATTGGCATCGGTGTTGTCTTCTACACTGATAAAGTGGTCGCCGAGAAGTTCTTCCCAACATCTTTTTACAGGTGCTGTGCTTCCTACCCAGTCGAGAATGTTGATGTGGTAGATTTCCCAATTTTTGCGAGCCTCGTCGATAATTTCGCCCGAAGTCATATTTTTTTCGGCACTGCCGAATATATCATTCATGTCTTTTTTGGCATAATTGGCGTGGTTTGGTTCGTCGCCAATGGTAATGAGCAGACCTTTTTTACCACGTTTGTTGATAGCATCGCATTTGGTGTGACGGGCTGCAAAATAGTAGACAAGTGTGGTGCTTTCGCCGCCGTTGCCACCGCCGCCGCCCTCAAGATAAATCGACGTAAGCCATTTTTCCATAAGTTCGTCGCTTGCCTCAAACTGACCTACTTGTAAAGGATAATCATCGCAGAGGTGGTCGCCGTATGCCACAAAGCAGAGTTGCGGACAAGGAACGCCTTCGTCGAGGATTTTTTTCATCACCTCGGGAAAATCGTTTTTGATTAAGTGCGCTGGCACGTGACCCATGCTTCCCGTTACATCAAGACCAATGATTATTGGCAGAGTATCGGGGTGTTCTTCGGTTTCGCAACATTCGCGTATTGCTCCTTTCGGATTCATTTTTGCATCCATTGTGGTTTGAGTAAAAATCTCTTCCATTGATGCTTTTTCATATTTTACGCTGCGCCTCATTTGCGCTGTGTCGTAAGAATAGTATCCTGCTCCCATGATTATTTAATTTTGCTGGTCCAACTTGGTATTAGTTCTTTAATTTTTTCTGCCTCAGGATAAGCTCCAAAAAGGCTTTCGTAGCGGTCTACCACTATTTCGAGTATGATAAGGTCGTTGCGGCGGTCGATTCCGATTTGGATGTCCTTATCTTTAAACTTTGCAGCGTCAAAATCGCCCGGCACCACTTGTGTGCTTGTGATGTTTGATGGGCAGAGGTCGAGAATGAGGTTGTCGCGTTGACGGTCGTATTGGCGGATTCGGCGCAAACGGTCTTCGATGTCGCGTCGGTATTCAATTTCGGTATCTTCTGCGATACCTTCTGCGCGGTCTTCGCGTATTTGGCGAAACGATGCGGTTAAATAGTCTTTAAATTTTGCCATGATGTTAAAGTTTTAAATTATTTTTTTTGTTATTATATACGATTTGACTTTGCAAAAGTGAATAACTTTGCGTAAAAATCACACAAAGAAAGTGTTAAAAAATGTTAAACGCTGTAAAATTTGCATTTTGAGTAAAGTTTTCTTATCTTTGTAAGAGAATAAAAGATTTTAACAAGAAAAAAGATATGATAGTATTTCCTAACGCCAAAATCAACATCGGGTTAGACATAACCGCCCGTCGCAGCGATGGTTTTCACGACATCGAAACCGTATTTTACCCTGTTAGGCTGTGCGATTGCCTTGAATTTGTAGAAAACCATACCGACGTCGACACCTTTGTAACATCTGGAATAGAAATACCCTCCGACGGCAAGCCTAACCTTGTGCAAAAAGCATTAAACATAGTTCGTCGCAAATACGATGTGCCACCGTTGGATATACACCTATTAAAAAAGATTCCCACAGGAGCGGGACTTGGCGGCGGCTCGTCGGATGGCGCATTTATGATAAACGCCTTGGATTATTATTATCATTTTGGAATACCTGAAAATGAGCGACTTGAAATGGCTGCATCGTTGGGAAGCGACTGTGCTTTCTTTATAAAAAACACGCCGTCGTTTGCAACAGGTAGGGGAGAAGTTTTTAGTGAAATCTCCATGCCCGACAATCTTAATATTGTGATAGTTAAGCCAGATGTATCAATTTCAACACCGATGGCATACTCTAAGGTAAAGCCACAAACACCAAAATATAGCCTGAAAGAATCGGTGCAGAAACCCGTATCGCAGTGGAAAGATTTGGTAAAGAATGATTTTGAGGAGTTTTTGTTTCCTGATTTTCCGTTGCTTGGCGCAATTAAGCAGCAACTATACGAAAGCGGCGCGGTTTACGCTTCAATGACAGGAAGCGGTTCGGCATTGTTTGGAATTTTTGACCATGAGCCCTTGCTTAGCGAACAATTAAACAAAATACTAATCTTGTAATCTACTGAAATTTAATTTATTAATAAAATATTAAAAAAATCCTTAGATTTTGGAATTATATTTGCCAAAAAGTTTGTAATTTAGTCAACTAAAATTATATAGTAACAGTTTAGCCTGAAAAAAGGTTTTGTGATTGCAACATATTGATTATAAATGGATAACGACATAAAGCATAATAAACTACGCCGGAATATTACAATATTTTTAGTATTGTTTTCGATAGCGGTATACGCTGTCGTGGGTGTTCTTGTTGTAATTAGTCGTAATGCCGAAAGTGAGCAACTTGCTGATAATCAAATGCAAACTGCAGTCTATAACCTTCGCGACAGGCTTATTACCGAAAACCGTACCTCGTGCGACAAAGCCTCCGAAAGTTTGCGACTTTTTATTCATTTCTTGCGTCAAGGCGGGCAGATTACCGAAGAGCAAGATTCTATTTCGCGTCAAGTAACCGATTTTGTTTCGGGCGAAACATTCTACCGCAAAGTGCCTCGCTGGACTGTTAATCATAGTCGCGATATATCTGCAGTTCAGAATGTTATCGATAATGTTTACAGCCTTACTGGTTCGGTTTCGGCTCTGTACCAAAAAATCCCTGAAGGATATTTGATAACGGCATCCAATTTTGACAATTCTGACAAGACACTTCTCAATGATATTTTTATTCCAAACAGTAGCGACATTATACCTATTGTAGAAAACGCCGAAATCTACACCGGCAACCTTACAATACTTAAAAAACAATATGTTGCATCATTTTTTCCGCTTTATATCAATTCAAAAATCAATGGAATGATATCGTGCATGCGGTCGTTCGGACTTGATCGCGAAACTGTGGAATATATTAAAAATCAGAGCTTTGGACAGTCGGGATATTTGTTTGCAATTTGTCCTTCGGGCAACTTGTATATTCATCCCGAAATTTCGGGCAAAGAGAACCTACATTCTGTAAGAATTATCAACATAATAAAGCAGGCAAGCGAATCAAACGACATTCTCACCCAATCATTTACCTTGCCCGACAAAGATTTAGCGGTTCGCCAAAAAACATTATATATCAAAGAATTAGATACATACGTTGGCGTATCCTGTCCCGAATCGGAATTAAAAATCAATAGATCGGAACTTACTCTTATAATAATTGCGCTATCGTTGGGAGCGATATTTACGGCAGCCATTACGGTGTTTATGAATATGTTGTTTTTCCGCCTTTTCAACAAAATACGCCGCACGGTGATACTTATTGCAAAAGGTCAGCTGCCGGGTACAAAATCGCGTAGTTCGATATTTGAGCCCAAAGAAATTACCGAACTTGAACAATACGTTACCGACATAGTAAGTATTAAAAACAAGAGAATCAAGTGTATAGAAAAAATTACTGAAGGCGATTTTGACTCTCCCGAAGAAATAGAACCTGGCAAAGATGCCGAAGCCGACCTTGTGGCTAAACTCCGCAAAAAACTAACTATCAAGAGTCAAGAAAACCGCAAACGTAAAGAAGAAGAGGAACATGCCGACTGGGTTAACGCTGGTATTACCAAGTTTATAGAAATTCTACGTTTCCATGGTCAAGACCGTCAAGTGCTTGCCTACAATATTATTAGCAATATTGTTAAATATCTTGGAGCCAATCAAGGTGCGCTTTATTTTACCAACGAAGAAAATCCTGAACATGTAACGCTCGATATGGCAGCATGTTATGCCTACGAAAAACAGAAACTTATAAGAGAGAGTTTTTCGGTGGACGAGGGTCTGCTCGGTAGGGCTTATCACGAGAGTAGAATTATAAATCTTACCGACCTGCCCGAAAACTATATAAAAATAGTGAGCGGACTTGGCGATGCCGAACCAAAGAATCTTGTGATTGTACCGTTGATTTTTAACAACAAAAACAGCGGAATGATAGAGGTGGCATCGTTTAAAGTGTTTGAACCTCACGAAATTACATTCCTTGAACGAATTGCAGAAAGTATCGCGAGCGCAATTTCGGGATTAAAGATTAGCGAACGTACCGAATCGCTGTTGCAGAAGAGTCAGGAACAGAGTAAGTTGATGAAAATTCAGGAGGTGGAAATGCGCCGAAACCTTGCCGAAATGCGTCGTTTGAAAGAAGATGCCGAAAACAAGGATTCAGAGATGCGCGGACTTTTCCGTGCTGTGGAAGCCACTTCGCTTGTTACCGAATACGACAAAGACGGCACAATCACACGTGTAAATCCAAGGGTAACCGATCTTTTGCAAGTATCAGAAGAAGAGCTTATTGGCAAAAACCACTCCGACATATCATCATTTAAACCCGACAACAAAGATTACCGCAAGTTTTGGGACGACATCCGCCACGGACAAACCCGCAGTTTGGTGGAATCTATCGACACCAAACAAAAAAAGGTGTGGATTTCAGAAACATTCTCTCCCATTTTGGACGACAAAGGCAACGTGCTTAAAATTATCAATATCGGTATGGACGTTTCGGAAACCAAAGTGCTTGAACGTCAGTTGCGTATGCAAGAGCGCGAAATCAACCGTCAGATGGACAAGATGAACGAAAAGGAGAAGGAACTGCTTGACAAGCAAAAGTTTATCGAAGACCGCGAGCAAGAAATAAAAACCTTTACCGAAACGTTCGACCGCTGTATGGTGCGTATTGATTTCAACCGTCGTGGTGTTATCCTTTATGCCAACTCTCTGTTTACCAATATGATGATGATGGGCGAGGGTACTGCTGTAAACCACGATATTACCGAATTTCTTGTTCCAGAAGCTATGGTATTATTTGATACATCGCTTTCTATGCTTGTGCAGGGCAAGGAGCTTAGCGAAAAACTCCGCTTTGTATCGGGCAACACTGGCAAGAAAACCACCGTTATGGCCAACGAATACCCAATTATTAACACCAAAGGCGACGTTGAGCGTATTATGCTCATCGGCAGCGTTTTAAAAGAAGGATAGCATTATGTTTAAGAATATTAAGACAAAAATAGACACCCTTCTAAAGCAGTCGTACAACTTTTACGCTGCCTACTCCTTGGTATGTTTTGTTGTAATTATGGCTATCGCCGTAATTATTGGCTTGATAGGTCGGCAGAGCCTTATCGATGAAACTAAGGAACAGATGGAACGTTCGGCAGTGAGGGTTTCTGACAGGGTAAATGCTTCGATAGAACTGTATGCTGCTAAAATTAAGAAACTTACCACGTGGTTTAATCAGATAGGAAACCCCGAACTTAAATTTAACCTTACCCGCGAGCAGGCTGCTGTGGTGTTATCAGAAAACATTGCAGAAGAGCCCGATATGAAGAGCCTCTTTACCGTTTGGGAGCCCCAAATGTTCGACGGCAAAGATTCGCTTTATATGATGAAAGAGTATCACGATTCCACAGGCCGTTTTATTCCGATATTTACCAAAAACAGCGAGGGTATTGTAGAACGCGATTATGTAAAAAATTATAACGACAAAGACGACATCAACTCATATTATTATTACAAAACACGTTCGGGAGTTACCTTTGGGCGTCCCGGGCTTATCCGCGAAAATGCCAAAAATATTTTGTTGATGCAAGTTACCTCGCCACTCAAGTTTGGCACAAGGCTTTTAGGTGTAATCGGAGCCGAGTTTAATATCAACAATATCACTTCAGACCTTACAGAAGTAGACCTGCCTAAGAAATTTGGCGTTACGGTAATCACCACTGATGGTCAGATAATAGCCGCGCCTGAAAAAAAATTGCTAATTGGGCGCAATTATGCAAGCATTTTCCCCGAAAACAGCGATTACTATTTCCTTAAATTCCGCCGCAACGAAAACTTTGATTTGTTTCAAAACAACGAATACGTGATAGGTCGCAACTTTAAAATTGATGATTACAACTTTAATTATTGCGTGTGCGTTGTATCCGACAAAGCTGATATTTCTACCACAGGTAATGTTTTTCTTGCAAAATCGGCAGCGTTGGGATTTGTGGTGTTTGTGATATTGATGCTTATGGTTTTGATGTTTCGCCGTCAGTATACTATGCAGATTGGGCAGCTTACACAAAAAAGTCAAACCATTACGGATGTTGACACTGATTATGTATCGGCAAGCGGACTTTACATTCCCGAACTTCGTGAGTTGGACAATGTTATGCAGCGGCATCATAGCACATTTGTAAAAATCCGCGACCTTAACCACGAAATTGAGGAGCACCGCTATAATGATACGCTCGACACCCTTCCTAAGGATAACAAGTTTCAGTTTAGCTACAATAAAATGCTTGAAACCTTGCGACTTATAGCCTCGTCGGAAAACGACCGCAAAGAAAACGAAACCCGACAAAACTGGATTAAGCAAGGTATCGCGCTTATCAACGAATCTATGCGCATAGGCACCAACCAGGTAGACCTTTTGTGCGATAATATATTGTTGAACCTTCTTAAATATACCGATGCTGTGCTTGGTGGCATCTACCTGCTGCTCAACGAAGAAGACGGCCAGTATTTGCAATTGGTGTCGTCGGTGGCTCTTGGTAAAAAGAAGGCTCTCAGAATCAAGATTCAAAAAGGCGTAGGTTTGGTGGGTACATGCGCACTCGAAAAACGTTCAATTTACTTAGACAATCTTCCCGATGATTATATAACAGTGATGTCGGGTCTTGGAAGGTCGAAACCAAAATTCCTTGCCATTGTGCCCATGCTTTACGACGATGAACTAATTGCCGTTGTAGAGATTGCCTTTATACGCGAACTCAAAGATTACGAGAAAAAGTTTCTTGAAACTATGGCTGATACAGTGGCAAGCGCATTGGTGACAGCACGAATCAACGCCAAAACCGAACAGCTGATGCAGCAGTTTCGCACGCAAGCCGCCACTCTTGCCAAAAACGAGAAACTTATGCAAGACAACATCAAGGAGCTTAAAGCCGAGCAGCAAAAATCGCTTGAGCGCGAAGCTGATATGAAAGGTCTTATCGATGCTGTTAACAATACAATTCTTACCATAGAATATACCACCGAGGGTGTGCTGCTTACAGCTAACGACAAATATTTGAAAACCATGCACTACGACCTTTCGGAGATTCAGGGCGTAAACGTGCTCGACCTTGTAAAAACCGAGCGCGAAGAACTTGAAACCGTTATCAAAAACGTTTCTACCACAGGAGAATTCTACGAAAAAGAGATGAAACGCTTTACCAAAAGCGGCGATGTGCGTTGGCTGTGGTCTACCTACACTCCATATTACAATTACGAAGGGAAAATCACCAAGATACTCTATTTTGCAATCGATATTACCGAAAACAAAAAACATCAAGAGGAACTTGAAACCAAGATAAAGCAACTTGAAGAGCAGATAAAATCGTTGAAATCTGCCAAATCAGAACACAAAAACGAAAACAACAAACCATCAGATAAAAAACTTAACGACAAATAGATATGTATTGTAGAACCTGCGGAAAAGAGAATCCCGAAGGCACCACCGAGTGCACAACCTGCGGTTGCAACCCTAAGGAAGGAAATATGTATTGCCCTGAGTGCGGACATTTCTGTCTGCCTGGTGATACGCAGTGTGTTAATTGTGGACATAGTCTTGCCGAAAGTCCCACTCTTTCAAAAACAATTATTAATGATGTACCTCCCGTACCTCCTGTACCTCCAATTCAAAACGAAGTGCCGCCTATACCCGAGCCTAAGCCCAATATGGCGCAGCCTCAAAGCGATAGTTCAAAAAAATATTGCCGAAACTGCGGACTTATAATTGATGCCGCGTCGCTACGTTGTCCATATTGCGATTCGGTGGTTAATTCTGGTAATCAATATTGCCCTAAGTGCGGTATGACCACAAGCCCACAAGACACCACATGTGCCTACTGCGGCGAAAAATTTAGCGCTGCTGTCAATCTTGAAGAACCTAAGCCTCAGGTTAACGTTAATGCTCAGCCTCACGTTCAAGCCCAACAACAGCAGTATCGTCAACCACAACCGGGACCTACTGTGCCGCCTTACATTCAATCTACACCTCCCGCACCAAACCGTAATTCGTATGGCAATGTTAATTACCGACCTTCATCGGGTATGCCTACCGAAAAGGGTAGTAGTTTTCTTGTAACGCTCCTTTTGTGCTTGTTTTTGGGATATTTGGGCATCCACCGTTTTTACACCAAAAATTGGATTGCAGGTGTATTGCAATTTATGACCGGCGGAGGATGCGGCGTTTGGTGGCTTGTCGACCTTATATTAATTGTTGCGGGCTCATACCGCGACGGCGATGGTCGTCCTCTTGAACGGGATGTTTAAATTATTTGATTAAAAATTTTCAAAAACTTTTTTAGGAATACAAATTTAAATTACATTTGCACTTGAATAATTTTGAGTACTGACTTAGGAAAGAACTTTAATTTGCAACGAATGTGAATCCCATAGTTTGCTCTCAATGTTTGCTACCTCCATTTTATTCTATTGCTATTTTATATTTTTTACACTTTATTATTTTAACAACAATGAACATTTACATTGCAAATTTAAAGCCTGACTTCACTGACAGCGACTTGAATGAATTGTTTAAAGACTACGGAACTATCAATTCCGCTAAAATTATTTACGACAAAGAAACCAAAGTTTCTAAAGGATTCGGTTTTGTAGAAATGCCCAACGACGAAGAGGGTCAAAAAGCCATCGACGAACTCAACGGCGCCACTCTCGACGACAAAGTTATCAAAGTGTCGGTAGCACTGCCTCCGCGCCAAAACAACGGTCAGCAGAACCAAAACCGTGGTTTCCAACGTCCTCAGGGCGGATTCAACAACGGCGGACAGCGCAGATTCAACAACAACGGTGGCTTCCGCAACAACAACGGCGGATACCGCAACAACAATCAAGGCGGATTCCAACGCCGCGGCTACAACAACAACTACAACAACCAAGGCGGATACCGCAACTACAATCAAAACCAAGGCGAAGACCAAGAAGGTGGCTTCACCCAAGGTTACAACCAAGGCTACAATCAGGGCGGCTACAACAACCGCTACAACAACGGCGGATACAACAACAACGGCTACCGTCAAAACCGCTACAACAATAACCGTGGCTACAACAACAACGGCTACAACAACCGTTACAACAACGACCGCTACAACAACAACGGCGGCTACAACAACGACAACTACTCCAACGAAGGAGGCAATTACGAGCGCCGTCAGACAAACGACTCTTTCACCGACGAAAGCAAATACACCGACGGAAACGAATAGTTTTTAGAATATCTACAATAAAAAAAGGCGGACAATTTGTCCGCCTTTTTATTTTATCTCTTCCTAATTGCTAAACTTAACAATTTCTTAATATAATTATTTTTTTTATTTTTTTAATTTGCAACTGATTTTAAGTGCCTTTTCAACGGCATCTAAGCACTATAACAACCGTCACAGACTACCTCTACTACTACTATTTTAAAAAAAAACTATCTACCAACTAACTAACAAGTGGCAAACAAGGTGTTACACTACCGGTTTTATATGCCGTTATTATGTATTATGCTATCGATGGATGCGATGTCGCAATCTGTGGAGACGATAATGTCGTCACGTCCTGTAACTATGGGCGGAAGCATATCGTTCAACGATAATTTGGAGTTTCTACCTGATTCTTCGAGTAATTATTATTATGTGGCAGGCAGTCTGAGCACCAAATTCTTTGGTGTTGTGGATGTTCCTGTTTCGTTTACCTATTCCGACAATGCCTTCACTAAGAATATGGCGCTGCCTTTCAACAGGTTTTCGCTTAATCCGAGTTATAAGGCCTATACAGTGTATATTGGATTCAACTCGATGACATTCAGCAAGTACACAATGAACGGTCACGACTATTTTGGCGGAGGTTTTGCATATTTAGGCGATGGTGCTTGGAACGTGGAGACATTTTTTGGACGGCTAAGAAAAGCAGTTTACCCTGATTCTACAGCTTCGCAAGCTGGATACGCCCGAATTGGAGGCGGTTTGAAAGTGGGATATTCTTCCGAAAAATACCAGATATCGGTTAATGCCATCAAGATAGGCGACCGCGAAAAATCTGTGGATTTCACTGGGTTTGAAGACCAATATGTGTTTCCAAAAGACAATACGGCGGCAAGCGTATCATTTGACATCAAGCCAGTAAACTGCATAGATTTTACTGGCGAGTATGCAGTGAGCTTTATGCGTGAACTGCCCGGCACTATAGTTGAGACACCTAAGAGCGACGCAGTGATATATCACGCTTTTGAGTTTGGCGTTGCCTACACGTCGTCTGTGGGTTCTGTGGGTGTCAGCTACGACCGTCTGCCGCCTGGATATGAAACTCTCGGTGGTTATTATTTCAGTGAAGACGAGGAGCAGATTTCGCTAAACCTCTCCACTGATATATCAGGTAAAGTGCAGCTGGGCGGAGATTTCGGCTACCGTCACGACAATGTGGACAATCAGCAGATCACCACCAACAAAAGTTTCGCCTATTCGCTTAATGTCAACGCCAATCCTATGGAGCGACTTGCTCTGTCGGCATCGGTAAACAACGACCAGAGCTACGCCAACTTGAAAGACAACCTTGAGCAACTGACACAAATGTCGGAATTTGAAGACCTTGACACCAACGAGTATTCGCGGCTGAGCCTTTCGGTAAATGTGAGCGCAAACTACACCACCAAGCAGAGCGAAATAATATCCAACAATTTTTACTCCTCGTTTTCGTACAACACCACATCCGACGAACAGAGGTACGACACCACTTCGGCTAATTCCAAGATCTACAATTTGAATTTTGGTAGCAACACATCGTTCCTTATACCGAAAATATCGCTTGGCTTGAACGTGGGTCTCAGCAAAACCGACTCTTATTCTCAGAAATACAAAATGCTTACCCTTACAAGCTCGCTCACAAAATCGTTTGATTTCGGATTGTCGCTTTCGGGTGCATATACCTATGCAGGCACTGAAGCCGACACTCTGAGGTCTGGTGTAACTAACCTGCGGGCAACGGCTTCGTACGCTTTGTTTAAAAAGCACAACCTTGGACTTTCGTTTTGCTACATTCACAATCCTATGTCGGTGGCTATGGAAGACCGTTATACTCTGAGTTTTAATTACAGTTACGGATTCACAATAATTGGCGACAAGAAAAAGGAGGACAAAGAATGAGACACATTTTATATATAGTACTATTACTCTTTTTCTCGCTAACCGCCTACCCTCAGGGCAACAACGCCGTAAATATCACCATTATGGGCAGCGGCAGCTACAGCTCCAAGCTGTCAGACTTTTATACATCCTCCAATGCCGGTATGCTCACCGTTATAATCCGCAATCAAGATTACAAAGAAGCCCAAATACCAG
>JAFPYT010000233.1 GCA_017394445.1 Bacteroidales bacterium
CATGTTATTAGTTTTTTTTGCAAAGGTAAAAATTATTTCGGCTGTTGGTAAATGTGTATCTTGTTTTCGGCAGAATTAAACACACAAACCGAATTGGTTTCGTTTTCGATATCATAAATCATTATTCCATCTGTGGTAAGAAACTCATATTTATCTACCTCGTATTGCGAACCATTGGCAGCTGTGCGTTTGTAAGTGTTACCGAGAAACCATCCTCCGCCTTGCTCGCCTGCGGGAATCGTTTTGATTCGGATTTCGCCCGGAAAATCTATCGCAATGTTTTCTGACGATTGGTCGAGAAAAATAAGAATACGGCAGCGACGGTCGCTAAGGCTATGAAGAATGCAGGCATAATCGGGTGTGGAATTTGAGTTAAACCGTCCAGAGGCAATGCCCGAAAAGTCGAGTTCGTTTTTGGTGTCAGACGAAATTTTCCACGAAGTAGACGAGTTGCGAAAATACTTGTTTTCTACAAAATATTTCCACAGCACAAGTTTGTATTCGCACGGGGTAAGGTCGATAGCCTCTTTGGTAAGGAACATAGAGTTGATTTGTTGATAAATTTTTGCCGAAACAAGTTGTTTTTTAGGGATATAACCCTTAGTTCCACGAAGTGAAGTGGCCTCTACCCAAGCGGTGCCGTTGTTGATGATTTCGGGACGGTCGGGTACAATGCGCACAGTTTCGCCATAGTTGAGGCGGTCGGTGCGTTCAGCGTTGAGACTATCTGATTTATAGAGATGTGCATTGTCGCCGATAACGTGCATTTGGTCGTGACGTCCAAAGGTGAATACCGACACCGCCACAGCGAGCAAAAATATCGAAATCATAAGCAAGATAGCAATATTGCGCCATGCCGACTGTTTGCGTTCGGGATCAACAGGCGAAAGTTCAAATATCTGCGTGTTGAGATGCTTGTCTTCGCCCGAAGTTTGCTTGGCTGCGGCTTTTACATCGTTAAGAAAAGCGGCGCAGTTTTGATAGCGGTCTAACGGTTTTTTGGCAGTTGCCTTATATATAATGTCTTCCATCTGTGGCGACACTCCGGCATAAATCGAAGACGGCGGGGGCAGCGGTTCGTTGATAATTTTATTGTAAATATCGTATTCTGAGAGTTTTACGTTGTAAGGATGCTGTCCCGTTAGCATTTGAAAAAACGTGATGCCAAGCGAATATATGTCGGTACGGCGGTCTAATGGCTGTCCCTTAACCTGCTGAGGACTCATATAAAGCGCAGTTCCAACCTTGGTGCCTGGCTGCGTAAGGTGTTTGGGAGTTTCGCCAATAAGCTGAGCAATGCCAAAATCGAGAATCTTGATTTCGTCGTCGGCAGTGATGATAAAGTTTCCGGGCTTAATGTCGCGATGGATAATGTTTTTGGAGTGCATATATCCAATGGCGTCGAGCATTTGCGAAATGTAGCGGACGGCACGAGGCTCGGGAATCGGTCCTGATTCGTTTTTGAGGTAAACGTCAAGAGCAGTACCTTTGATAAGTTCCATTACAATAAAAGTACCCTCATCACATTCAATATAGTCGTAGATACTAACAATATGAGGGTGCTTGAGTTTGGAAAGAATCATCGCCTCATTTTTAAAACGCTCTTTAACGCCCTCTTTTTGTTCGAGAATAGGGTTTAGCTGCTTGATGGCAGCCCTACGACCGAGGAGCATGTGAACACCTTCGTATACACTTCCCATGCCGCCTTGATCAATAAGGCTGTCAATTTTGTAGTTGCCGAGCCGGCGTCCTATTAGCGAGTTTGTCTGCATAATTTTTCGGTTTTAAAAGGGAATTGTAATGTTGGTGCCCGGTGCAAAGTGCGGGGTTTTAAGATTGTTGATAATCATTAACCTATGGCGACTTACACCAAAATGTTTTTCTAAAGTGGCAAGATTGTCGTAATAGCGTGTTTTGAGAATTTTTTTTACGGGGATATTCATTATAAAGTTTCCACCTTTGCTATATACCACTATATCTTCAATCTTTACGCCGTAAAGTTTTGATATTGAATCGATATTGCACGATTCGTCGGTTTTGATATTGATGCTGTACGATTGGGCTGGCGGGGTAGGTTTTTCGATTGAGTTTTGGGGTTTGCTACCAAAACGCATTACCGCTATACCCGCCACAAGCAGCACAGCAAGAAGAATTTCGAGTATTAAAACAGCCTTTTTGATTTTTGGTTTTGACTCTTCGTTTGGAGTATTAACTGTGGCTGTGTTTTTTGGTTCAATGTTGTAAAATTTTATAATTTGCAGCGAAATATTATCGGGCGCACCACGTTTGATGGCGGTTTTGAGCATATCCATGCCTTTGTCTTCGATATGTCCGCGGCGACATAGAACAGATTGAATCTCTTTTTCCGAAATCATATTGTAAAGTCCGTCGGTACAGAGCATTATGAGGTCTTTTTCGTCGGGATTTACGGGTTTGGAGCAAATATTTGGGCGGCATGGTGGCGTAAGTCCCATAGCCTTGGTGAGTTCGTTTTTTACCACGCTGTCGTCTTTGGTAAGGCGTATAAGTTCTTTGTGATGAAGAAAATATAGTCGCGAATCACCCATGTGGGCATAATAAACGGTATTGTAGCGCACAAGAGCAAGCACCACAGTGGTGGCCATTCCTTGACAGGAGCGGTCGTTGCGCACCTCGTCGGCAATACGGTCTTGAGCATAATCTAATGCATCTGAGAGTGCTTGGTAGGGGTCTTTGTAATAAAAATTTGAGAAAAAGAATTTAACCGAATTTACCACAGTTTGCGAAGCCCTTTCGCCGCAAGGCAAACCTCCTACGCCATCGCACACCACAAAAACATGACCGTTGAGTGTGTCGAAATAGCCAAGATAATCCTCGTTGTTGGCGCGGACACAACCCTTGTCGGTAAGGCTGATGTAGTGAAAATTGGTTAATTCTTTAGTCTCTGCCATATTGTTTTAGTATTTTAATTTGGCGAACACCGAGCCGATACGTATAATGTCGTCGTTTTGAACTTTGCTTTTTGTAATTTTTATATCGTTAACAAAAATACCGTTGGTGCTGTCGTTGTCGCTTATGTAGAATACTCCGCCCTCAAAACTGAGCGTTGCGTGGTGCGACGACACTGTGCGGTTTGGGATTACAATATCGTTGTCGTCGGCGCGTCCTAATGACATCACCAGTTTGTTGAGGTCGTACGAAGTGTTTTCGCCGTCGTTGGCGCAGATGAGTTTTGGAGTCTGCTGACCGCCTGCCATAAGGTTTTCGGCAGAGTTGAAATCGTCGAACGAGTGCGAAACGCTGATTGGATGCTTGCGGTATTTTTCGATTTCGCGTTTAAGGCGTTTGTTTTGAATTTGTATTTCGCGGATTTTGAGTTTTGTGGCGTCGTCGATTTTTTTGATAACCTTGTTTCGAGCCACGGCGTAAATAATGAGCACCGCTGCCAAAACTGCGAACATAATGCCCGCAACGGCTGTGGAGGGATGCCGTCCAAAAATGCCTGTCTTTGTGGGGTTTGAAAACTCTATTACGGTTTCTGCGCCGTTGAATTTTGCCTTAACAAAATTGTGTGTACCGTTTTGCTGAGTTTCAAACGATATTTGATAGCAGTGGCTTGTGGTTTTTGGAGGAGTTTTGCTGTTTTTTTCGGCAAGCTGCATAAGCGACTGTTCCAACTCGCCTTTTTCAAACGTTACAAACGAACCGCCTGACGATTCACAGAGGTCGGCAAGGTCGCGTCGGGCGTTGGGTGTTTCGGTTTTGAACATCACCATATTAATATAAAGGTCGCTCTTGTGCATCAGTTCCACAAAGTTTGGCGAAAAAGCGAGAGTGTTGCACAGGTTGAGACCACGGGCAATTATGGTGAGAAATTTTGCACTGTTTTGCGATGTCAGCGAAAGAGCGTATTCGGCTGCCTCTTCGATACTTGGGTATAGCGGATTGTCGATACAGGTGCTGTCAGATTCTGAACTAAAATAACAATCGGTCATAGTGTTGAGTCGTTTTGTATCGGATGTTGGCTCTATGCTCACGTATTTTACTGTTGGCTGAAGTTTTCCTCCAAAAAACAGAATGTTGATACGATCGTCTTCGTCGAGACTACTTGTAATTTGCTTTAATGCCGAAATTATTTCAGGATGAATATGGTTTTTATGAAAATAATATGAGTTTTCTACTAAATAAATATAAGTTCTTGAAATTTGCGAGCCAGCTGCATCGGTAGCTTCGGAGGTGTATTCAATGTTTTTTGATAGCTCTTCTAACGAGAAAGCTTCGATAGATTTTTCGCTTCCTCCAGCAATTTCAAGTTGAAACGAAATTTCAGGAAACCTGCTTTCGTCTACACGGCTGATTTTAAAATTTTGAGCGTTTATCAATTGCGCCGCCGTTATTAACCACAATAATATCAGCCACTTATTCATTGTTAATTTACCATTCGGTTAAAGTCAGGTTTTTTGTTTTCGTCTATTTCCACAATTTCGCGGATAATAAGAATAGTGTCGCGCTGATAGTAGAATTTGTCATCTACAATGCCTTTTACGCGCACATAGTCGTCTTTTACCGGGAGAAAACTTGTGGTGGTGATGTTGATTTTGCCGTGGTTTTTGATGGTGAAGAAACTAAGGTCTTCGAGGCGGAGGGTGTTGATTACCCTGCCTTTTACAATTACGGTTTTGCCACGATAGTCTTCGGGATGCTTTGTGATAGATGCAATAGGCGTGCAGCACGCACTCAAAAGGCACGTGGTAAGTATAATGGCAATTATTTTTAGAGTATCCATCGTACGATTCTATTTTGCTAACACCGCAAAGGTAATGGATTTTTTGGTAACAACAAAAACAATTTAGTTGTGGAGAATGGTGTTTTGTTAAAAAATATCTATTGAAATATTGTTATTATACCAAAAATAATCCCTACTTTTGCACAAAACAAACATATCAAAAATATTAAACAAATGGCAAACATTCCCGATTTTAAATATGCCCCGATGTTTCAGTTGGGCAAGGATGATACCGAATATTATCTCCTTACAAAAGAAGGAGTTTCGGTTTCGGAATTTGAAGGCAAACCGATTTTGAAGGTTGCGCCCGAGGCTTTGGAAAAACTTTCGCAGCAGGCATTTCACGATGTTTCGTTTATGCTCCGCCGTAAACACAACGAACAGGTGGCCAAAATTCTCCGCGACCCGGAGGCATCTGAAAACGACAAATATGTGGCTCTCACATTCTTGCGCAATGCCGAGGTTTCGGTAAAGGGTCAACTCCCCCTCTGCCAAGACACCGGTACAGCCATTATCCACGGCGAAAAAGGTCAGCAGGTGTGGACAGGATTCTGCGATGAAGAATTTCTTGCAAAAGGCGTTTATAACACTTATACTCAGGACAATCTGCGTTATTCGCAAAACGCTCCCCTAAGTATGTACGAGGAGAAAAACACACGTTGCAACCTTCCCGCGCAAATCGACATCGAAGCCACCGAAGGTATGGAATACAAATTCCTTATGGTAACCAAGGGCGGCGGCTCGGCAAACAAAACTTACCTTTATCAAGAAACCAAAGCACGCATTCAAAACCCCGGCACATTGGTTCCATTCTTGGTAGAAAAAATGAAGAGCCTCGGTACAGCGGCTTGTCCTCCTTACCACATTGCATTTGTAATTGGCGGAACATCAGCCGAAAAGAACCTTTTGACCGTTAA
Source organism: Bacteroidales bacterium (assembly GCA_017394445.1). Taxonomy (GTDB): domain Bacteria; phylum Bacteroidota; class Bacteroidia; order Bacteroidales; family UBA3824; genus UBA3824. Next base: position 5,683 of record JAFPYT010000233.1, read on the forward strand.
GTTGGCATCTACCCATTACTACGATTCGTTGCCCACCACCGGCGACGAAACAGGACGCGCATTCCGCGATGTGGAACTCGAAAAAGAACTTCTTCAAGAAGCTTACAAAATTGGTCTCGGCGCACAGTTCAGCGGCAAATATATGGCTCACGACGTGCGTGTGATACGTCTTCCCCGCCACGGTGCAAGTTGCCCGATTGGTCTCGGCGTAAGTTGCTCTGCCGACCGCAACATCAAGGCAAAAATCAACAAAGACGGTATCTGGATTGAAAAAATGGACGACAATCCTACCGAACTTATTCCCGAAGAACTCCGCAACGCTGGCGAAGGCAACGCTGTAAAAATCAACCTCGACCAACCTATGAGCGAGGTTTGCAAGATACTTACTAAGTATCCCGTTGCCACACGTCTTTCGCTCAACGGCACTATCATAGTAGGTCGCGACATTGCGCACGCCAAACTCAAAGCACGTTTGGACGCTGGCGAAGACCTTCCGCAGTATATGAAAGACCACCCGATTTATTACGCCGGACCAGCCAAGACTCCCGAAGGGATGCCCTGCGGTTCAATGGGTCCCACCACTGCCAACCGTATGGACCCGTATGTTGACGAGTTCCAAGACCACGGCGGCTCAATGATTATGCTCGCCAAAGGCAACCGCACCGAAGCTGTTACCAACGCTTGCAAAAAGCACGGCGGATTTTACCTCGGCTCAATCGGTGGTCCTGCCGCAATTCTTGCTCAAAACAATATCAAGAGCATCGAATGTGTGGAATATCCCGAACTTGGCATGGAAGCCATCTGGAAAATCAAAGTACAAGATTTCCCCGCTTTCATTCTTGTAGACGACAAAGGCAACGACTTTTTTAAACAGTTGAAGCCTTGCTCAGGCTGCACGATTATTTAAGTTGAAAATTGAAACATAAAACGGGGCTGATGTGATAAACCTCAGCCCTATTTTTTAATAATAAGGTGTATGGACAACTTTGTAGTAGAGAATTTAGGGCCAATAGCCAAAGCCGAAGTAGATTTTGGCGACTTGACCATCTTAACGGGACCACAAGCAAGCGGTAAAACGCTGTTTTTGGAGACTTTTGCGCTGAATCTTAATATGCTGTATATTGCATACGACTTTGCAAAATCAAACAGTATAGGTGATACTGATGATTTTTTGGATTACTATTATGGTGAAAATCTGCATAATATCATCCAAGATAATACGCGATTCTCTTTTAATAATCGTAGTATGACAAAAAAACAACTATTTGCTGAGATCCAAAATTGTTTCAAAAACTGCGAAAAAGATTTCCCATTTTCGTTAGACGTTATACTTCCCAATGTCTTGTATATTCCTGCACAAAGAAGTTTAGCTCTTTCAGAAGGTCGTATTAAAACTTCTGATGATTTTATTAATTCTCCATATTCATTAGTGAAGTTCAGTTGGTATTTGCAAGAATATGTTAAAAAAAATTCAACCGAAATATTAAAAGACAAGATAAAAGAGTTTGAGTTTCTTAGTTCGGCTCAAATCAATATACGGCGCAATGCCGGAAGCCCACGTTTGGAAATGACAGTTGATAATCAAGTAATTCCTTATATGGCTTGGAGTACTGGGCAAAGAGAATTAGCACCTCTTTTGATGACCGTGGGCTATTTAGAAAATTATGCCAATAGAACTTATGCTATCATCGAAGAACCCGAAATAGGCCTCCACCCACGCGCCATTATCGAATTTATGTTCACCGTTTTAAAGTTAATGAAAAGCGGTGTAAAAGTGGTTATTTCAACACATTCGTCTACGCCGTTGGATTTTGTGTGGGCGATGAACCACTTAAAAGAGAGTAATGCCGACATAGCAAACATCGCCGAGATGTTCGACTTTAAGATAAAAGATAAATCTGTTTTTGATGGTCTTGCTGAAAAAGTTATAAAAGTATATTATTTTTCGCCTGATAAAAAAACACGTAAAGTCTATTCAAAAGATATTTCATCGCTTGATGTCTATTCCGAAGACGAAGATGTTTCTAATTGGGGTGGAATGTCGCTTTCTGCCGACAGAGCCGGTAGTATTGTTTCAAAGTTTTAAAAATATGATGGTTATGACTTTTGAAAAAGCAATTAAAAAGGATTTACCGGGGTATTTTCAAAAAGGTATTCAGGCGGTAGATAAAAACGATAAAGCAAAATTTGATTTTTTGGATTTGTCGAAAGTCAACGGAAGTGTGAATATAGATAAAGCCTTGGAACCAAGTGATAAAAGCGGCAACCGTTGGGATTATTCTATTGGCTATTGTAATAAGGCATACTTTTTTGAAGTACACTCAATGTCGTCAGGCAAGAATATCGACGAGGTTATCAAAAAAGCGCAATGGCTTGAATTATTTTTTAAAAAAGCGACCTCTATCAATAGTATAAAACAATATCCTTTTTGTTGGATTGCTACCGATGCCGGAAATCAACTAAGAATCACCCAAAAATCTAAGCAATGGAAAATGTTGGAAAAATTGCATATTGAATGGGATATTCAAAAAGTTAGAAAACATTTTGCTAATTAACCACCATGGACATCACCCTTCCACCTCAAATAACTAAAAAAATAGCAAATCAGGCGCGGATGAACGTTGCCTCATACTTTAATTATTTCTATGAGGACAAACCAACCGACGATATCGCCATGATTGTATGTTACGAAAGCATTGTACACGATTTTTTAGATAAATTCCGCGCGCCATACGACACTGATCGCCCTTATTCAAATCGCGAGGCAGAGTTATTGTTTCTTCTTAAAAAGCGTTACGGCAGCGATGTATCGTATGAGTCTTGGAATCAATACAGTAGCGACAATGGCATTTGGGTGCAACTTGGCTTAGGTGCTATGATTGGATTCCATTGGAACGACTACCAACATTGTTTTGATACCCGATTCAAATCGCGAGGCATTTACAGCATATATATTTCAAGCGAAGATTTGGACAAAATAGTTGAAACCATCGACTTTGTCCGCGAAAACATTTCATTGTGGCAACCTTTGGCGGCAGAATGTATCCGCGACTACCGCAAAAAACAAAAAGTTTTGGAAATTAAACAAACCGCCGTTAAGTCGTTTGCAACGCAAAAGTTGAATGTTTGCGGCATTCCGTACCGTTTGGAACAAGGCAAACTCCGCGACAAGGTTTATTTCAAAATTTCGCAAAAAGATATGGCAATGTTTTACCTTTCGCACAAAAATTTTGACACCGCCATCGACAAAATAATTGCCGCCGCTAAGCAAATCAAGGAGTTGATGGAGGAGATAGGTTTACAATTGCAAGTAAAAAAGATTACCGATAACATGTATTTTCAGAACGATAATAATTTATAATTATGTTAGAACTCGACCCAAAAGAACTCCGCAAAATTGAATCCGTTTGCTTTAAGGAGGCAAAGCGAAACACACCTACTAAGAATATGAATCTCTATGCTGATGAACTGTTGAAATATGCTATGGTGGTGTTTGTTTCGCATTTTCTTCCGAGGCTGCATCGCAATAGGGAAATTGCAGCCAATGCTAAAAAAATGGATTTTGAGACCGTTTGCGCCACGCTATTAGAGCGACACGGCAAATATGCTGATGTGGAGAAAGACTCGCGAGGTTTCGATTACTTGTACATAAAATTTCACGAAGGAGGAGTGATTTGCCTTGAACCATTCCGTTCGGGATATTACAGCACCGGTTTTACTGGGTGCGAAAGTCTAATCACTGGCGACGATATTCCGCGTTTTTGCGACGTGGTTGAGTTTATTGCCACCCGCATTCCGATTTGGAAACCCATTGCCGAGCGGATAAAATTTGCAGTTCAGAAAGATCTGATGAAAAACAAGATTTCCGTTGCCGCCGTGGAAGCACTTCTCAAAGCAAAACTTACCCCCTTAGGACTGAAATACAATACATTAGTTAAGCGTCCAAGCAGCAATATAAAAGTAATATTAAGCGACAAAAAAGAAGTAAATTTTTATATTAAAAATGCGAAATTATTGGCAAATCCCGATGCTTTTATCAATGTTGTAAAAACCCTAAACGACTTTGTAACCCAAGGCAACGATTTTAGGATAAAAAGATATTACAAAAGCAATAATAATCATTTTTGGATATAAGATATTTAACCTTAACCTGTTATGAATCAAAAAATTGAAAAACCTTTTATCTGCAATATCGAAAATCCAGACATTGATTGGGCTGTAAGGTATTATACCGATAATTTTTTTGAATATCCCGCTTGTAAGCCGGAGACTTTGATGGAACAAATTATGGGTCACATTGTAACTTCGGCGGCGGGCGAATATGCCGGATTTGCAAGATATTCAAGCGGCAAGGTTGCCAATCGGCTTGTGAAAATCGCTGATTTTCTGCAATCTGAAATGCCAGGAGTTTCGGCTAAAATGCTGGACGACAGCAAAATGATATTAACATTAAAATGCGGACTGCAATTTGAATTTACACATAATTCGCGCACTGAGATTCGTTTTGTACTTGCGTGTACCGACGCATTTATGCAGTGTGGGTCGCTCTCGTGGCAGAAAAGGCAGTCGATGATAACATTTTTTACTTTTGTGGAAGATAATTTTTCGTCGTGGAATGCAGAGTTGCAGCGGTATGCGTTTGAACTGTCGAAAGCGCGAATGACAGCAAAGATTGAACGCACTGCCATCGACAGCGTTGTACTTAAAAAACTCAGGGACGAGGGATTTGAATTTTATGTTACCACGCTGAAAGCCAACGACAAAATCACCGTAAAAATCAGCAAAAGTCAGAAAACAACTTTTTATCTGCCGCACAAAACCTTTGTAGAAAAAATCGACAAAGTGATTGCCGGAATCAAGTCCATAATGGCATTTGCCGAAGAAAACGGACGTTTCTACGTTGAGAATATTTTAAAAGAGGACAACGACCTTTGGGAAAAGTAGTTACCTTTGCATCGCAAAAACATCGTATACAATGATCAACATCAACACCATAGAACTTTTAGAAATATTAGATAAAACCCCTGACAATCAGAATATTATGCTTGTGGGAAAGCACGGCATTGGCAAATCGGAGATTTTGACACAATATTATACTGACAAGGGGTTCAAGGTGGTTGCCCTGTTTCTTGGACAGATGAGCGACCCTGGCGACTTGATTGGTCTGCCTATCAAAAACGCCGAATCGGGACGGACAGAATTTCTTCCGCCGTATTGGTTTCCTAACGATGATGAGCCGGTGGTGCTGTTTTTAGACGAATTAAACCGCGCACGTCCCGAAGTGTTGCAAACTATTATGGATTTGGCACTTAACCGCAAACTCGCCGGACGTACTCTTCCCAAAGGTAGCCGCTTGATTTCGGCTGTAAACGACGGGGAAGAGTACCAACTTACCGACCTCGACCCTGCGCTCGTTTCGCGTTTTAATGTTTACGGATTTCGTCCTACATACAAAGAATGGCTCTTGTGGGCTGAAAAACAGAAACTTGATAGTCGCGTTACCGAATTTATATCATCTAATCCCGATTGGCTCGATGGCAATGTTGCCGACCGTCCGCAAATCGACAGCGGGTTAGAAAAATTTCCCGACCGCAGGGCTTGGAAAAAAGTATCAGATATTATTCTACATATCAGAGATTTAGACCAAACTGACCAAAAGATGATTGCCGGCGTGATAGGTGTTCAGGCTGCGCAAAAATTCTACGCTTCGGCATCGGCTGCCAAAATTATCGGAGGTAGAGAGGTGCTATTGAATTTCGACAAAGTGAAGGCAAGGATTTCAAAATACAAAGTTCATCAGTTTTCAACGTTAAACGAAGGCATTTTCCGCTTTCTCGAAACTGCCGAAATCACCGCCGAGGAGAAAACCACCGCCACCGCCAATCTCAAAAAATACATTGCCCTGCTCGAATCTGGTAGCAACAAAGAGTCCTTGGCGCATTTTACATCGGTATTTTCGCAAGGTATGTATCCAACGGCCGTAACATTCATTGTATCAAACGCAATGGAGGTTTATCAAAAATTAATGCAGTTTGTTAGTAAGTTATAATTGGCATAATGACCCCATACGACCGTATCAGCAAGCATATTTACGACAATTGGTTTTTATCCGAACCGGCTTTGCACGGTGTTTTGTGCGCACACGAATTGGTAGAAAACTTTAAAATGCCTATACCTGTGCGCTGCGGACGTGGACAAATTGAGTATAATCCCGAAATTGTTAAAACGGTAGACGACAATATGTTAGAAGAACTGTTCCGCACCGAAACAATCCGCATTATGCTCAAACATCCATATCAGCGTCAGCCCGAATGTCCTGCCGAGATACGCGCCATTGCAAGCAACATTGTGCTCTCTAACAACTACAAATTCAAATACTTAGACTTAAACAAAGCAGAAGATTTTCAATTGCCCGCAACAGAATATTTTGAATGGTATGTGGCAAAACTTTGGCGCTCAGGCGGTTCGCCTTCCCTTTCAAGTGAAGCCAATAGTGGTGATGGCAGGCAAAACGTCTGTGCTCCATTATCCGAACTTTGGGAAGAAAACGAGTTTGAATGTAGCCGTATCAACGAAATTATAGAAAACACCACCTCGTGGGGGTCGCTGCCGGGCGATTTGGTGGAGAAGATAAAGGCATCGTTAAAGGCTCAAATCGATTACCGCAAAGTGCTTTCGGGATTTAGAGCAAGCGTAATAAGCAGCCGCAGAAATCTCACACGTATGCGCCCCAACCGCAGGACTGATTTTCAAAACCTTGGCAGCGTGTACAAAATGCGCACAAACCTTTTGGTAGCGGTAGATGTTAGCGGTTCGGTTGATAGCAAAATGTTGCAAAAGTTTTATTCGGTATTAAACCGTTTCTTTAAATACGGCATCGAAAGTATTGATACCGTGCAGTTTGATACCGAGTTAGGAGAAATCATTCCACTCAAAAAAGCGCAGACCGAAATTAAAGTAATAGGTCGCGGAGGTACTGATTTTCAGCCTGTTTTTGATTATTTCCGCACATCCAAAACTCATTACGACGGCATAATAGTCTTTACCGACGGATACGCCAACGAACCCAAAATTACAGGTCGCAAGCCAAAAGTACTCTGGATTTTTCCCGACAAACAATGCGAAAAGGTTAATGCCGAACGGTTGAGACTATTGGGAAGATGTTGTGTAATTGAGTGTTAGCGGACTACTCAATCAACCTTTTATCATTATCGCACACCCCCACAAGGCTGCATCTTCCTTGGTTGTCTACTTTGATTAATCCGTATTCGGCTTGTTGGTATTTTTCTACGGAGTCGGCATTGAAGAAAAAGTGTTCGGCACCTAAGGAAATCTTGTTGCCGTCGCGTTTGTAGCGGAGTAGGAGTTCGTTGGCATTTTGAGTGCTGTCGTTTTGTAGGCGGTTGAACGTAGCCACGCGGTTGTCGTCTACCGTTACCACCACAAATTTGTAATCGCCTTTGTAGCGGATTTCCCACATAAGTTCGTAGTCGAGAGCCATATAGTCGCCCTGAATAAGCGAACGCGGGTCAACGGGTGCCAATTTTAATAGTATTTCGGTGCTATTGTCGG
>JAFPYT010000234.1 GCA_017394445.1 Bacteroidales bacterium
CACTACACTACACAAAAAATACGTCTTATAAACTGTAATAACGCGGCATTATTGCCGCCATACCATAATCATATCCCCTGTGGAAGGTTTTCGCCATTCCGCAGGGGATTTTTGTTTAATAAATATAAATTTTAATATGTTAAAATCAAAGCAAACACCGGTAATACTTTCGGCGCAGACAAAAGTCAAAAAGTATTACACAAGACCTGATTTTCAGGTTATTCCGTTAAACACTGAATCTCCATTACTCAGTGGTAGCACCAAACCAACATCAAAAAAATTACCCACAGTAAACCCCATCGGCGATGGTGGTGAATGGTAAAAAAAGGAGGAAAATAAAATGAACAGAAATCTTTTTAAACTACTGCCCCTTATGGCGGCAATGATTCTTGCTGCATCGTGCGGCAACAACGACAAAGATTCCGTTACACCACATCCCGCGCCATCAACAAACGCCACGGATGTTATCGACAATGGCGACGGCACATTTACCGTTCCTTTCACTGTAAAAGTAAGCAACGGCAAGTCGCTTACAAAAAAAATGGAGTACACCGAAGGTGAAAACGGAAAAATAAATATCGAATTTGTAGTTGGTACTAACGACGACGCTAAGCTTCGTGTATCTGGCAATGGTGTAACCGGTGAATTGGGATTAAAGAGTGAATTGGACGATATGACAATGACCCAAACCTACTTTTTTTCTGGCAACCTCACACTTTCCGACGGAGTAACCGTTGCCGACCTTGATAAAGGTATCGACCTCTACTATGAATACGGTACGGAACTCACTGAATCCACATCGTCCAACGAATCTCTGTTAGATTTAGTTCAAAAATGCAAGCACCTCTACAAAGGTACTGCAAAATCTAACGTGGAAACCATAACCCTCACCGATCAGAACACCTACTTGGACATATCCATGTCGCCGTGTTGCGACCACACCATCATAGTCAATAACAAAGAATTCACTGTTGAAAAAGCGAAAGGTGGTCGTCTTTGGATTGCAGTACCATCAGGAAAAGCCGTTGAGAGCGCATCACTCGGTATCAATCAATCAGCCGATAAAGTAAAACCCAGTGAATATCACAAGGTTGTCCGTCAATTTTTCACCATAGCCAACGGCGATAAGGTTTATTTCAGTCCGGGCAATTTGCAATACAGTCCGGGACAAAACATTTGGCAGTTTGCCCCGAATCAGTATGACAAGTTGACTACCAACTCCAACTCTTACACTTCAAGCAACAACGGATTTATAGACTTATTCGGATGGGGTAATTGGCTTATCGTTGAAAATGTTACTACTTATCAGTTGAATATTAGTGACAGACCAATGGAATACTCTTGGCCGTCCGGTTCTCAATCTGCAATTGGAGCTGAATGGTTTACCCTCAGCAACAATGATTGGTCTTATATTTTAAACCGTACCGACCCTTCGAACAACTCAGCAAAATTGTACAAAAGTGCTACAATCAATGGTACAACTGGTCTTATCTTATTACCCGATGGTTATAATACCACTGGCATTAATTGGTCAGACTGGTCTACCTTAGAATCCTCAGGCGCAGTGTTCCTTCCCGCAGCTGGTAGTCGTTTGCAAAAGCAAGTCAACGGAGTAGGTAGTTATGGCAACTATTGGACTTCTACTTCTTTTGGCAATTCAAATGCTTACCGTTGGTACTTTGACGGTGCTGGTTCCGTAACGCTGAACGATAACACCCAAATGCGCCACCTTGGTTTCTCAGTCCGCCTTGTTCGCGCTGTGAAGTAATTTTCATTAAGCAAACTCTATAACAAAATAAAAATACCGTTTGGGTTAGGCTCAAACGGTATTTCTTTTTGTCTTGAATATTACGGTATTATAATAATCCTTCCACTTCTTTAATAAAGTTTTCGGCTTTGGGACGTAATTCTGCGTATGTTTCGGAATCGCAGTAGGTAAAATCCTCGTAATCTGAACTTTGTCGTTTATCTGTCATAGTACAATACCTTCGTTGTTAACGTTTATGTGAAACGGCGTTTTTATGGGTGGATTTTTCCATTGACCTAATGTTCTTATTATTGGACTAATACGAACACCTGTCTCCATTTCAAGTTGGTACAACGGCCACGAAAATTTTGATTCGTTGTCGAAGTTTAGGCGCGGTTCGTCAATGAGTATCAACACATCGTAGTCGCTGTCGGGTCGCGCATCGCCTCTTGCTCTCGAACCGTACAAAATAGCAGTTGCCTTAGCATCTACACCAACTACAATATCTTTAATCCGTTTTATTATTTCAGTCTGATTCATACATTCAACCGTTATTTTATGCAAAGTTACTAAAAAAAATGACCGGCGTAAATAAAAATCACACTTTACACAAAAAAAATCAAAAAAAATTTTATATTATAAAATAAAAACTACTAATTTTGCCGCATTATTTTAAAAGTGATATACTTATTATGGTTAAAATAACATTTCCGGACAACTCGGTAAAAGAATTTGCGGATAATTCTACTCCGCTCGACATAGCCAAAGCGCTGAGCAACAGCCTGGCAAAAGAAGTTTTATCGGCTACTTTCAATGGTCAGCCTTGGGACGCTACTCGTCCTATTACACAAGACGGCACTCTCGTTTTTCACAAATGGGACGATGAGGAAGGCCGCCACACTTTCCGCCATTCGGCAGCACACGTTATGGCAGAGGCTTTGGAACGTCTCTACCCTGGCACTAAATTCGGTATTGGTCCCGCCCTCGAAAACGGTTTCTACTACGATGTGGAACTTCCTGACGGCAAGGTAATTACCGATGAAGATTTCGCCGCTATCGAAAAAACTATGATGGAGATAGCACGCGAAAACAAACCTTTTGAACGTAAAGAAGTTAGCAAGAGCGATGCTCTCAAATTTTTTGCTGACAAAAAAGATAACTACAAAACCGAACTTATTTCGGAACTTGAAGACGGCAAAATCACCGAGTACACACAAGGTTGCTACACCGACCTTTGCCGTGGACCTCATTTGCCTTCAACTGGATATATCAAAGCGGTAAAAATCACAAGTATAGCCGGTGCTTATTGGCGCGGCAACGAAAACAACAAGATGCTTACCCGCGTTTATGGCGTGGCATTCCCCAAACAAAAAATGTTGGACGAATACCTTATATTATTAGAAGAAGCCAAAAAACGCGACCACCGCAAAATTGGCAAGGATATGGAACTTTTCGCATTCTCTGCCAAGGTAGGTCAGGGCCTTCCCTTGTGGCTGCCCAAAGGCACTGTTTTGCGCGAAACTCTTACCCGTTTTCTCGCTAAGATTCAGAAAAAATATGGCTATCAGCAAGTTATCACTCCCCATATTGGTCAAAAAGAACTTTATGTAACTTCGGGACACTATGCTAAATACGGCAAGGATTCGTTCCAACCTATCCACACTCCGAGCGAAAACGAGGAGTTCTTGCTCAAACCTATGAACTGTCCTCACCACTGCGAAATCTACGCTCTTAAACCGCGTAGTTATAAAGATTTACCTCTTCGTATTGCAGAATTTGGTACAGTTTACCGTTACGAGCAAAGTGGTGAATTACACGGACTTACACGTGTGCGCTCGTTTACACAAGACGACGCCCACCTTTTCTGCCGTCCCGACCAGATTAAAGAAGAATTTTGCAAAGTTATAGATATTATTCTCTATATCTTTAAGATACTGCACTTTAAAGATTACACAGCACAAGTTTCGCTCCGTGACCCCAATAACAAGGAGAAATACATCGGTAGCGAAGAGCATTGGCAAATGGCAGAGCAAGGCATTATCGAGGCCGCCAAAGAAAAAGGTCTGCCCACAACAGTGGAAACCGGTGAGGCTGCATTCTACGGTCCTAAACTCGACTTTATGGTAAAAGACGCTCTCGGTCGCAAATGGCAGTTGGGTACAATTCAGGTAGACTACAATTTGCCCGAACGTTTTGAACTTGAATACATTGGCAACGACGACAAGAAACACCGTCCGGTAATGATTCACCGTGCGCCATTTGGCTCGTTGGAACGTTTTGTGGCAGTGCTTATCGAAAACACCGAAGGCAAATTCCCCTTGTGGCTCACACCCGTACAGGCTCAGATATTGCCCATCAGCGAAAAGTTCAACGATTACGCATACCAGTTGTCAGAGAAATTCAACGATGCCGACCTTCGTACAGAGGTTGACGACCGCAACGAAAAAATCGGACGCAAAATTCGCGACAACGAAACCAAACATATTCCGTATATGTTGATTGTTGGCGAAAAAGAAGTAGCCGAAGGCAAAGTATCGGTACGCAAACAAGGCAAGCAAGACCTTGGTGCTATGACCATCGAAGAGTTTGAAACCTACATTCAAAACGAAATTAATAAGGAGTTAAATCCAGAAGATTAATAAAAACAAACAGACAACAAAAATATTAACTTAATTTTGGGAGGATACCACTATCGCAAAACCTAATGAACAACCCGCTCACCGTATCAACGAGCGGATTAAAGCCCGCACAGTAAGAGTTGTGGGCGAAAATGTACAGGACAACAACGTTGTTCTAACAAGAGATGAAGCTCTGCGTATGGCAGAGGATATGGGATTAGACCTTGTTGAAATCTCGCCCGACGCCAATCCGCCGGTGTGCAAAATTATTGACTATCAGAAATTTCTGTATCAGTTGAAACGTAAACTCAAAGAACAGAAAGCCAAGACAGCCAAAACACAGGTTAAGGAAATTCGTTTCGGGCCTCAAACCGACGATCACGACTTTGAGTTTAAACTCAACCACGCTAAGAAATTCCTTAGCGACGGCGACAAGGTACGCGCATACGTATTCTTCAAAGGACGTCAGATACTTTTCCAAGAACAGGGAAAGATAATGCTGCTGAAATTTGCCGACCAACTCGAAGATTACGGCAAAGTAGACCAGATGCCCTTCCTCGAAGGCAAGAAGATGACGATACTGATATCGCCTGCTAAAAAGAAATAATGAAAACACGTGCGTTAAACACTTTATAAAAGTATAAGAAAATGCCTAAAGTAAAAACCAACTGTGCCGCTAAAAAGCGGTTCAAACTTACTGCAACGGGAAAGATCAAGAGAAAACACGCCTTCCACAGCCACATTCTCACCAAAAAGTCGACTAAGAGAAAACACAACCTCGTTAAGTCTACTTTGGTAGATGGTGCTAATATGAATGCAGTAAAAGAACTTCTTGCAATGAAGTAAATTTATGGAGTGCAAACTCCGGTTTTATTAATTAATCAAAATTAATTTTAAGTTTAACCCGGACTGCGGGCAGCTAAGAGCAGAACGTTAAAAATAAAACACAACTGTCGCCCCTGTCCAAAAAAACAAGTTTTAAATTATGCCAAGATCAGTCAATGTGGTTGCTTCGCGCAACCGGAGGAAAAAAATCCTCAAACTTACACGCGGTTATTTCGGTGCACGTTCAAACGTTTGGACAGTTGCTAAGAACACCTACGAAAAAGGTCTCTTGCACGCTTACGTAAACCGCAAAAAGAAAAAACGCAACTTCCGTGCTCTGTGGATCGCCCGTATCAACGCAGCAGTAAGAGGATACAATATGTCTTACTCAGAATTTATCGGTAAGATGGCTAAGAAAGATATCAAACTCAACCGCAAAGTTCTCGCCGATTTGGCTATGAACAACGCTAACGCTTTCAAGGCTGTTGTTGATTCTGTTAAATAGTTGATATTTAATATTTTTAGTTTTTTAATATTTTAATAACCAAGTATTTGACGCACGTTTTTTTAAGATATTAATTTGCAGAATGGAACAATAGCGATATTGCATTGTTCCGTTTTGTGTTTTTATAAATCGCTTACTTACACACTATTATGAAAATTGCAATTATAGGCTACGGCAAGATGGGACACGTTATCGAGCAGATAGCCAAACAGCGTGGCAACGAGGTGGTGCTTATCCTCGATGCGCTTATCAATCCTCAAGACTTTACAGCAGAAAACCTTCAGAAAGCCGATGTGGCTATCGAGTTTACTCGTCCCGACGCCGCTTTCGACAATATAACTAAGTGCTTCAACGCAGGTGTACCCGTGGTTTCGGGCACTACAGGTTGGCTCGAAAAAATGCCCGAGGCTCAGCGCAGGTGCAAGGAAGAGGGCAAAACTCTCTTTTATTCATCCAACTACGCTATCGGCGTAAACATTTTTTTCCGTGTAAACAAGTTTCTTGCAAAACTGATGAATCATTACACCAACTACGATGTTAATATGCAGGAAATCCACCAAATACACAAACTCGACAAACCCAGCGGCACTGCTATCACCATAGCCGAAGGTATTATCGAAAACGTTGACCGCAAAGATAGTTGGACGCTCGACCCAAAACCTACCGACAAGCAAATCTACATCGACGTTGTTCGTGAAGGCGAAGTTCCTGGTACACACACCGTTAATTATACTTCTGAAATCGACGACCTCACCATCACACACGTTTCGCACAATCGCAACGGATTGGCTCTTGGTGCTGTGCTTGCTGCCGAATTCTTGGTAGGCAAACCGTCGGGATATTACACTATGGACGATTTAATGCAGTTTTAAATATTTGACTTAGAAATGAATACAGAAATCAAAACCAACAAGAAAACAAAACGCAAACCTATGAACC
>JAFPYT010000235.1 GCA_017394445.1 Bacteroidales bacterium
AAACCCAAACATCGGATTTGCAGTAAGATACAGCAAAACGGTGTTTTTTGCGGTGTCGCTTGCGGCTGTAATCGCCTCAATGTCAATCAATACCCCGTCTGTGATAAACAACGCCCTGTATGGCAATACTGTCAGCATCGATGGCGACCTCTACGCCGAAGCCGTGAGAAACAACGGCAAAGAAGAGTTTTTGCAAGGTAAGCAGATAATATGTTTTTATTCAACCACTTGCAAACACTGCAAAAAGGCCGCGAAAAAAATAAACATTGCAATGGAAAAGGAAAATATTAATTCTGAAAATGTAAAGATTGTCTTTTGGCAGGTGAACGATGAGGTGCCTGTGGAGAATTTTTTCGAGCAAGCAGGAGTGCCGCCGCTGGACTACACTGTGTTTCCAGTGGACACATTTCTTACGGTAACGGGTGGCATTATGCCGTTGATAATGTTTTCGGACAACGGCAAACCTGCCGAAGTAATTAAATATATAGCACTGAATGAGGCGCTTATGAAAGATTTTGTTGCGGAATAAATAATGAAAAAGAATATTGTATTTGTTGGCTTGTTTGCTATATTTCATAACTTCTCCTAAAATGGCACAAGTCAAATTTACAGCAAGCGTTTCATTTTCCAGAAATTGTAAGTACATTGGTGGGTAGAGTTGTATATGCAACCTGTCGCCAGATATGTGAACATATAAATAATGATTTGTTGTTCGATAATTGCGATGAATGTGACGGTTGTACTTAAATCCTATTATTTAGACACTTACAATGGTTGTCTATCAATTTTTCACCACCCCATGCACACCATGCGACAGGTCAAGCAACGGAATAAACAATATAAACCCCGCGGTACACAGCAATGGTCCGCTTTTTATTCCACTAATCCGGCAAACGATGTGGCAGATTTGGCAAATGACAACATAGAGTGGCAATTGACATTGAACCCAAAATACCAAAACAATACGGAACACAACGAACTGGACGAAGCAAAATCCTACTGGCACAACGACTTCAAAGGAAAGACACGGTTTGAGGCGGGGAGAAGGGAGTGAAACTATTTTTTAACCAAAGGCTCCTCTGCCCTATTTCCATTTTTCCATAACAAACTCTTCGATATTTGCAGGTGTTATCTCTTTGAAAGTGGCATCGGGATAGGCTTGGGCAAAATCTTTGGGCACCACAGCCGCTTTGCGAGGGTTGTATTTAAATTCGTAAGCGAATAGTTTGCCGTCGTACTCTTCAATATAGTCTATCTCCTTTTGTTTGTGGGTACGCCAAAAATAGCGGTTGCACCAATGTCCGCAGTATTCGTTGTGTTTTATACGCTCCGAAACAACAAAATTCTCCCACAGGGCGCCAACGTCGGTTCGTTGCTGCACAGGCATAAAATTTGAAATCAGGGCATTGCGGACCCCGTTGTCGTAGAAATATATCTTCTTGCTGTGCTTTAGCTCATTGAGCAAATTGCGACTATACGACGGAAGACGAAAGATAATGTAGCTTTTCTCAAGAATGTCGATATATGTCTCTATGGTTTTTCCGTCCAGTCCGACGATTTTCGAGAGTTCGGAATAACTTACCTGTGAACCGACTTGGTACGACAAGGCTTGCAGCAGTGTAGTAAGCTTGTCGCTTTTCTTTATTCCACCGAATGACAGCACATCCTTGTAAAGATAGCTGTCCGTAAGCATCCTCAGCACATCACGCTCTTTGCCCGGTGATGTTACCACTTCGGGATAATATCCATAAACAAGCCTGTGATTCAGCAAATTGCGCTCGGAAATCAAACCATGATGCTTCACCATTTCACCGTAAGACAATGGATATATTTTGTACTCCCATTTACGACCAGTCAAAGGCTCGTTAAGACGGTTGGCCAACTCAAAAGCCGAACTACCAGTTGCTATGAGCTGGACATCTTTCAGCTGGTCGGTAACAAGTTTCATGCGCAGCCCAATATCATTTATTTGCTGTGCTTCGTCAAT
Source organism: Bacteroidales bacterium (assembly GCA_017394445.1). GTDB lineage: Bacteria > Bacteroidota > Bacteroidia > Bacteroidales > UBA3824 > UBA3824. Next base: position 1,988 of record JAFPYT010000235.1, read on the forward strand.
TACAAGGATTTTCTTGTCGCCTATTACCATACGCCATTGGTCTGTATTGATTTGAGAAACCATCGACTGTACGCCTATGTCATCGCCATTAAGCCATACAACATCATCGTCTTTTGGAAAAAGACTGTGAAGAAGGCTCGTTTTTCCCGTTTGCCTACTGCCGATAAGCAATATAGCTTTACCTTTAAACAACTGATTCTTAATCTTTTCAAACAAAATACGCTGTATCATATCTTTTATTTTTTCACGGCAAATATACAAATATTTTTCGATATATTCCGCAAATTTACCAAAATTTACGGAATCAATTCCTCAAATTTACCAAAAATCAAGGAATCAATTCCTTGATTTTACCAAAAAAGAGGACTTCCGCCATTGTTTGAAATCACCCTGCACAACAATTACAAAGAAAAGACTAGATTCGTGGTGGAAAGGAAGGGTTGAGAATTGTTTCTCGAAATGAACGGAGAAAGTCTGTTCAAGGTGGCCGTTGGTTGCGGCTCTTGTATAGAATTGGTCTTGAGTATTTTTCGCCAACTGCCACATCAAAAATCGACCAACTGCCACATTAAATTTGGGAAACCGCCCGACACAGAAAGAGGAGGTGATACGATATAGGTTTGCAAACCCTTGACAAAAAACCTTTTATCCATTATAACATCATATTTTGAAAAAAAGTCGTATATTTGCATA
>JAFPYT010000236.1 GCA_017394445.1 Bacteroidales bacterium
GATCCCGAAAAGATTATAGTTTTCTATTCAAACAAAACTTTCACTTTGTACTCTCCTTCGGGCGAATAGTCAATTTTGTAAAAACGGCATTTTTACAAAATCCACCCGAGGGTTACAATCAAAAATCACGTTGCTCCATTTGGCAAAGACGGAGCATAGGGTTTCACATTCCTGAAAAATTCGAAAAATACAGATTTCACTTTTTTTAATTTTTGGCTCGTTACCGATAATCCAAATCTATAACTGCACTGAATTTCAGAGAAATATGGATAAACAGTTGTAATTTGTTTGTAAACATCTAATTATCAATCACTTATAAAGCGAATTATTGAGCCTCAGCACCTTGCCTACCGTTGATACTCTAAAATGCCTTTTGTGGAAGAAGTTTTTTACCCATAGATAAATTATTGATAATCAGATATTTATATTTGGTAAATTAAAACAATATCTCCATTAGAATTGAATACACAAACAAATGCTTAACACCTCATCAGATAAAACAAGGATTTTGAGTTGAGCATTATTCTGTAAGAGTTGGTTTTTTGAAAAGTTTTGCGAAAACCAAAAGCAAAAAATCGGTGATTTTGCAATTAATCATCCCCCATCAATGACAATCCGATGACAAAAACGCTATGACATTTTGTCATATCATTTTTTCTGAAATTTTTATCCAACAGCAAAACCATTACACAAATTTTCTATCTTTGCAAAAAATTTAAAACAATGTACAAACACATTATCCGACCGATACTTTTTAAATTCAATCCCGAAACCATACACGGATTTACTTTCGGGTGTTTGAAATTTTTTCAGAAAATCAGAATTTTCAATCCCTTGATTCGCGCATTGTACCAAAAAAAGGACAAAAAATTTGAGCGCGAAGTGTTCGGAATCAAGTTTCCAAACCCCATAGGACTTGCCGCTGGTCTCGACAAAGACGCAGAAGCCATTGATATATTGGGATTTATGGGATTTGGATTTATCGAAGTGGGCACCGTTACCCCTGTGGCTCAGCCCGGAAACCCCAAGCCGCGACTATTCAGACTTATTCGTAATCAGGGACTTATCAATAGAATGGGATTCAACAATAACGGTGTTGAACAAATGGTCAAAAAGATTAAACAAAAATACAGTAAAGTTATCATAGGTGGTAATATAGGTAAGAATAAAGTAACGCCTAATGAACTTGCTGTAAACGATTATTTGAAAGATTTCAACGCACTTCACGATTATGTCGATTATATAGCAATAAATATAAGTTCGCCTAACACTCCCAACCTCCGCGAACTGCAAAACAAAGAGCCGCTAACACAACTTTTGACCGCTCTCACCAACGAAAACAAAAAGTACGATGTGCCAAAACCCATCCTCCTAAAAATCGCTCCCGACCTTACCGACGGACAGTTAGACGACATTGTGGAGATTGTGCGAGCCACAGGCATCAGCGGAATCATTGCCACCAACACCACCATCGAGCGCGGCGGCATCGATTATACCGAAGAAGAAATCAAGGCTTTTGGCAACGGCGGAATGAGCGGCAAACCGGTAAAAAAACGCAGCACCGAAGTGATTCGTTACCTCAGCAAAAAGACCAACGGCGAAATTCCTATTATTGGTGTAGGTGGCATTTTTGACGCCGACGACGTGCGCGAAAAACTCGAAGCGGGAGCGTGCCTTGTGGAATTGTTCACAAGTTTTATCTACAACGGTCCGGCGTGTGTTAAAAACATTCTCAAAAAACTGTAATGTACCGCGAATACGCCGCCTTTATTAAAGAGAAGTTCGGCACGAGGGTGCAGAAGATAGCCCTGAATGCGGGGTTCGGCTGTCCTAACCGCGACGGAACCATCGGCACAGGCGGCTGTACATATTGCAACAATTTGACTTTCAGTCCGTTTTACGGGCAGGCTTCAAAACCCATTGCTCAACAAATGGACGAAGGCATTGATTTTTTTGCAAAAAAGTACAAATGTCAAAAGTATATCGCTTATTTTCAGTCGTATACAAACACATACGCAGACACCACAAAGTTGAAAGCCATATACGATTCGGCATTGCAGCGCGATGACGTGGTAGGACTGACAGTTGCTACTCGTCCCGACTGCGTTGACAATCAAGTGCTTGAACTATTGGCGCATTACACCGAAAAGTATTACACAGTGTTGGAAATCGGCGTGGAAAGTTGCTACGACTCCACTTTGCAGATGATAAACCGCGGCCACACATTTGCCCAAGTGGAAGACGCCATTAACCGCGCCGCCAGATTTGGCATCGACATTTGCGCACACCTTATAATGTATCTCCCCGGCGAAACCGAGGAGATGATGCTAAGCACGGCAGACATTATGTCGGCATTACCCATAAAGATTCTAAAACTGCACCAACTGCAAGTGATCAAAGGCACGGCAATGGAGCGGCAATACAATGAGCATCCCGAACAGTTTGCCCTGCCCACGGTAGAGGAATACGCCGCCTTTGCCGCACGCTACGCCCACCGTGCACGAAAGGATATGATATTTGAACGGTTTGTAAGCGAATCGCCTATGAATATGGTAGTTGCGCCCAATTGGAACGGCAAAAAAAACTACGAAATCACCGAAATGATAAAGCGCGAATACGAAAAATTGTGCAAATAATTTTTGCGAAACACAAAAGTTGTATATTTTTGCAGTCGATACAAGCGGGAATAGCTCAATTGGCAGAGCGGCGGCTTCCCAAGCCGCAGGTCGCGGGTTCGACCCCCGTTTCCCGCTCAAACACAAAATAAACGAAGCAGGCCGGTCTGCCGCTGGCACTCACGTGCGAGAGGAAAGTCCGGGCAACACAGAGCACCGCCCTTCTTAACTGGAAGACAGCCGCGAGGTTGTGGTAAATGCAGAAGAAAACAACCGCCCGAAAGGGCAAGGGTGAGAAGGCAGGGTAAGAGCCTACCAATATCGGCAGTGATGTCGGTAGTTGTGCATCGGCGGGTTGAAAGGCCAAATATACCGGTATATTCGGGTTGCTCGCCCGAGCCGGGGGGTAGGTCGTTAGAGGTCGTCGGCAACGGCGGCAGTAGATAAATGGCAGGCACCGCTCTCGGGCGGAACAGAATCCGGCTTATAGGCCCGCTTCTTTTTTTAATTTTAATCATCACATTATGAAAGCAATCCAAACCGACAACGCACCTAAGGCCATTGGTCCTTATAGTCAGGCAATTGAAGCCGGAAATATGTTGTTTATCTCCGGACAAATTCCCATCGATCCAAAAACCGGCGAACTCTCAAAAGGTTCAATTTCGGAGCAAACCAAATTGGTACTCAACAACATAGGAGGCATACTCCAAGCCGCAGGATATAGTTATAAAAACGTTGTAAAAACCACTTGTTTACTTGCCGACATAGCCGATTTTGCCGAAATGAACAAAGTTTACGGCGAATATTTCACCGAAAATCCGCCCGCTCGCTCGGCATTTGCAGCCAAAGATTTGCCCAAAGGCGCAAGAATTGAGATAGAGGCAATTGCAGCAAAATAGTTACTCTAAGATTTTGATATTCAGATACACCTCATCGTCGTCGGCACGGTTGAGGTGAATCTTGTTGTATGGTTCTACCGCAAACTCAGCATTGAGGTCGGCAAGAAGCGAAAAAACCTTGTCGGCATCCACCTCGATTTTGAGAATATGGTAATCAGCGGCAAACTTTTTATAATCAACGATATAGGCATTTTTTACCACAGCGGTTTCAATGCGGTGCAAAGCCGCAGTTGATGGCGTATGGGTTGATATGTTCCAAAAATGCCGGGTCATGGTGTGGGGTGGTTAATAGTACAAAGATAAGGATAAATTTCTAAGATGTAAATAAATTTGATAAAAAAAGCATATATTTGACATTTACCTATTGAATCTTACAAAAATTTTATAATTTTACCCCTTGAACCTTACAAGAATTTTGAAATTTTACCTATTGAACCTTACAAAGAATGATTCAACGTACATTATTACAATATCTTAAAGAATGGAAAGATTCTAACGATAGAAAACCGCTTATCTTACGCGGCGCAAGGCAAACTGGGAAATCAACTCTTGTTGATATTTTTTCCAAGGAATTTGACGTATATCTTCATTTAAATCTCGATGAAGAGGCTGATAAGGTGCTTTTTGAAAAACATAAAAATTTTGATACATTGATTGATGCAATTTTCATTCATTGCAGTCAACAAAAAATAGACAAGCCAACTTTACTTTTTATTGACGAAATCCAAAATTCGCCACAGGCAGTTTCGATGTTAAGGTATTTTTACGAAAAAGCAAATTACCTTTATGTTATTTGTGCTGGTTCATTGTTAGAAAGCCTCATCGGAAACAGAATTTCGTTTCCCGTTGGAAGGGTTCAGTATGCAGCGGTTCGACCATGTTCGTTTTTGGAGTTTTTATCGGGAATTGGAAATGATTTTGACAAGGAACTCATTGAAAATCAGAAGGCAGAATTGGCTCACGAAAGAATTATGTTCGCTTTTAAAAACTACTGCATTGTAGGCGGAATGCCCGCCGCCGTAAACCGTTATGCACACAAAAAAGATATTCTTGCCACAGACGATATTTACGAAACACTGATAACCGCTTATTGCGACGATGTGGAAAAATACGCTCCTAACGACACTATGGCCAAGGTGCTGAGATTTATTATTGCCAACGGATGGAAACTTGGAGGCGAAACTATTACGTTTGAACATTTTGCAAATTCACCTTACAAAACCCGCGAAATGAGCGAGGCATTTCAAATAATCGAAAAATCAATGCTTTTAGAACTGGCGTATCCCGTTGTGTCAACTGAAATGCCTATGCTCCCATCTTTTACGCGCAGGCCAAAACTTCTATGGCTCGACACCGGTATTATTAACTATGCCGCACAGATACGAAAAGATGTTTTTTCTGTGGAAAACATTCAAGATGTTTGGCGGGGACGAATTGCAGAACACATTACAGCACAAGAACTTATAGCCTACAATTCAAAAGTTTCCACAAAGCGAAGTTTTTGGGTTAATCCTAAAAACGGAACCACATCCGAAGTGGATTTTGTATTTCCGTTTCAAGGATTGTGTATTCCGATAGAAGTAAAATCTGGCGTAAATGCTCATTTAAAATCATTACAAGTTTTTATGGAAACCGCTCCACATGGAATAGCGGTAAGAGTATGGAGCAAGCCTTTTGAAATCAACGAATTAATTACTAAAACAGGAAAACATTTCAAATTATTGAACATTCCTTTTTATTATATTTCGATATTAGACAAAATATTGGAACAGGAAATATAAAAAAAATCCTCCGCAACAAAAAATACAGAGGATTTTTTATAACTAAGTAATAATCACTATTTAGCCAATCTTGCTCTAATAGCCTTCGAAGCCTCTTCGTATCCGGGTTTATCTAAGAGAGCAAACATATTCTTTTTGTAAGCCTCTACGCCGGGTTGGTTGAAGGGGTTAACACCAAGAATGTAACCGCTTATGCCGCAGGCTTTTTCAAAGAAATAAATCATCTGACCAAGATAATACTCGTTGAGTTTGGGAATCTCGATGCGGATTTGCGGAACACCTCCATCAAGGTGAGCAAGTTGAGTGCCGAGTTCTGCCTGTTTGTTGACAAAATCTACACGTTTGCCAGCAAGGAAGTTGAGTTGGTAGAGATTTTGAGCATCAGACGGAATTTCTACCTTACGGTCGGGTTCGGCAATTGAGATAACAGTTTCGTACATAATGCGAACGCCCTCTTGAATGTATTGACCCATAGAGTGGAGGTCGGAGGTAAAATCTACCGATGCAGGGAAAATACCCTTGCCATCCTTGCCTTCTGATTCGCCGTAAAGTTGTTTCCACCATTCAGAAAAATAGTGAAGTTTGGGATGGAAATTGACAAGAATTTCGGTAGAGAATTTCTTTTGGTAGAGCAAATTACGAACCACGGCATAATGAGCGGAAATGTTCTCGTCGAACGATTTACCCTTTTGCGAAATGGCCTCAATATCGTATGCGCCTTGCAACAGTTGACGAATATCGAAACCAGCCACAGCGATTGGGAAAAGTCCCACGGGGGTGAGCACCGAGAACCTACCTCCTACTGTGTCGCCAATAACAAATGTTTTGTAACCCTCTGAATCGGCGAGAGTACGGAGAGCGCCGCGCGACTTGTCGGTGATGGCAACAATACGGTTTGCGGCTTCGGCTTTGCCATATTTTTCTTCGATTTTGGCTTTGAGAAGGCGGAATGCGATGGCAGGCTCAGTGGTAGTACCCGATTTGGAAATAACGCAGAGGGCGTAACTGCGGTCGGCAATAGCGTCCATAAGTTCGCTGATATAGTCCTCGCCGATATTCTGTCCGGCAAAAAGGATAATAGGATTGCCTTTTTTGGGGTTCATCTGCACAAACGAGTTGCTGAGAGCCTCGATAACCGCCTTTGCACCGAGGTAACTTCCGCCGATACCGATAACCACGAGCACGTCGATTTTTTTGCGGAGTTCGGCAGCCTTGGTCTCAATCTGCGAAAGTTCGTCTTCGGAAATGATGTTTTTAACGTCGGCCCAACCGAGGAAGTCGTTGCCGGGGAGGTTCTTGTCGTAAAGAGCGGCGTTACATTCCAACGCCTTGTTTTGCAATGCTTTGTAATCGTTTTCGGACACAAATCCGAACGCTTTGCTAATGTCTATTGATAAATTCTTCATCGTAAAATAATTAGTATATTTCAAAGACTAAAAATAAGCAATATTTTGAGATGATGTGTAATTTTTCCTCAAAAAAAATCAGAAATAATGAATTTTATTTAAATTTCATATTTTTGTGGTAATAATAAATTGACGACGATTATGAATATGGGAAAAACAATAATGAATCAAAACTCTGAAAATCAAATAGAACGCCTATTGGAAAAACCGTTTTGGGTGGTTGATTTCCTGCCCGAAAGAGTATCGGCTGAGCGTTCAAAACAATATTTTGCAGTGGAGGATTTTTGCTGCAATGGTCAATATATCAATCAATTGTACCAACATTTTGCATATTTGATAATCAAATTGAGTTGCTATTTTGTCATCTACAACAATCCATCACCAAAAGAAATTTTTGACAGCATAAATAATTGTTTGTCAAACGGATATGTCAATTTTCTTTTCCCCGACAATGACACGCTCATCACCTTAAACAGCGGCGATTTGTATATGACAGTTTATAATCCTAACGGGCGTTTTTTGGAGATAGTACAGAGTTTGGCAGTGGCGGAAGGTTTGTTTGTGAGGAAAGGAGAAAAAGAGTGAATCACACCCTCCCAAACGCCTTAACCAACCCATAAATCCGCTCGATTTCTTCTGGGATGTAGATGTGTTGAGGGCAATGTTTCATACAGTTGTGATGAGTGCAGGTGAGGCAGTGGTGATACGTTTCACGGAGATCCATACTCAGTTTGTTGATTGCCCAAAATTCTTTGCCGAGGTTGTAGTAATTAAACTGAC
>JAFPYT010000237.1 GCA_017394445.1 Bacteroidales bacterium
CAAACGCTACTGCCACAGAAAGAAAAATTCCCATAATGACAGAGAACGCCTTTGTCGTATTAATCAGTTCACCAAGATTCAATGCATTATCATCAATAATTTTGATAGTAGCAATGGCAACTGACGCACCCAAAAGTTCAAACACCATCGACACCGTTGTCGAAGTCGGTAAACCATAGGAATTGAAAACATCCAATAGAACGACATCCGTGAACATGACCGCGGCAAACACACACATAAGTTCTGCGAACGTATAATATTGCGGCATAAAAATTCCATGCCGGGCAATATCCATCATGCCGTTACTAAAAGTCGCACCACAAAAGATGCCGACCGCCGCAAAAATCAGGAGAATTTTGAACTTAAATGCCTTGCTTCCGATAGCAGAACTCAAAAAATTCACGGCGTCATTGCCGACCCCCACAAAAAGGTCAAATAAAGCCAAAGTTAAAAGCATCGCCACTAGAATGATATAGAACGTAGTCATTTTTACCTCTTACAAAAATTGCATTTAAATAAATTTGTTTTTGGTTCAGGACAACCATTGGTGACTGCCGGTTTTTTAAAAAAAATCAAAATTCCATTCCCCACCCTCGCCGAACAGCGCAAAATAGCGGCGTGTCTGTCGTCGTTGGATGCGGAGATACAAAAATATGAACAAAAATTGCAAATGTTAGAACAGCATAAAAAAGGATTAATGCAGAAAATGTTTGTGCGGCGATTGTAGAGACGCGATTAATCGCGTCTCTATGACGATACGACGATACGTCAATGCAATAATACAACAACAAATTGAATAACAATGAAAAACGAAATGTTTTTAAATAAATATCGGATACCGTCGGCGCGTGCCACGTGGCACGGGTACCATGGCGGCATTTATTTTTTTTCAATTTGTACCCAAAACCGTGAACATTATTTCGGTGAAATTGTTTACGACAACAACCACGAGGCGAAAATGAATTTGACTGACATTGGAACATACGCAGACAGTCAAATCAAAAAAATAAATACCTATTATCCGTATGCAGAAATGCCATTGTGGGTAATTATGCCAAATCACCTCCACGCAATTGTTATAATTGCCAATGTAAATGAATATTTAAACGACGGCGAATGTGGCGACGGCGTGTGGAATGGTGGAATGGGAAAAACGAAACCGGGCGGCGTTACGGGTGATAAAAATCCGATGTTGAAAAAATGTTTGGGGACAATCATCCGTGGGTTAAAGGCACGTATTACAAAATATGCAGGTGATAACCGATTGTTGTTTGCGTGGCAATCACGATTTCACGACCACATTGTTCGCACCCAAGACGAATTGAACCGCATATCGGAATATATAGAAAACAATCCGGCACGGTGGGCGTTGGATACATTCAACGAAAATCGGACAGACGCGATTGGTACGGACGCAATCGGTACAGACGCAATCCGTAGAGACGCGATTAATCGCGTCTCTACAATGATAAATGATAAATCATTATAAATATGTCAGAAAACAATCAAAATAAATTAGGCGACATCCTTTGGGCAATCGCCGACCAACTACGAGGTTCAATGAATGCAGACAGTTTCCGAGACTATATGCTCTCGTTTCTGTTTCTTTACAATATCTCTTGGAGATACAGAGAAGCCGTTAAAAAAGAGTTGTGCAAGGAATACGACAACGAAAGCAAAACTCCGTTGCTCGATTGGTATAAAAAGAATCCTAACGACATCGAAGAATTTGAAAAACAGATGCGCCGCAAGATTCATTATGTAATTGAACCCCAATATCTGTGGGACAATATCCGCAAATTGGCAAGCAAACAAAGCGCGGATTTGCTCAGCACATTGTCGGACGGATTCAAGAAGATAGAAAACGATGCTTTCGGCAACACGTTTGAAGGATTGTTTTCTGAAATTCACCTCGACTCCGACAAATTGGGCAAAAATCCTACTGAACGCAATCTATTGTTATGCAAAATCATCAATACGATTGCCGACCGGTTAGAAAATTTTACAGAAACAACCGATGCATTGGGCGATGCGTATGAGTATGTGATAGGCAAATTTGCGGCAAGTGCAGGACAGAAAGCGGGCGAATTTTACACGCCGCAACGCATCTCAGATGTACTATCCAATATCGTAGTGCTTGATTGTCAAGACCCTCAAAACGGCAAGAAACCAAAACTCGAAAACGTGCTTGACTTTGCCTGTGGTTCAGGCTCTTTGCTCCTCAATGTAAAAAAGACTATGGGTGAAAACGGTGTGGGCAAGATATACGGTCAGGAAAAAAATATCACCACCTACAACCTTGCCCGAATGAATATGCTTCTTCACGGTGTAAAAGACACCGAGTTTGAGATTTACCACGGCGATACACTTGTCAACGATTGGAAAGTGCTGAAAGAGGAGATTCCGGGTAGTCATATAAAATTTGACGCTGTGGTGGCAAATCCTCCTTTTAGTCTCCGTTGGGAGCCGGGCGAAAAAGAGGAAAAAGATTTTCGTTTTTCGCGATATGGCGTTGCACCCAAGTCTGCGGCAGACTTTGCTTTTCTCCTTCACGGATTCCATTATCTGAGCGACAGCGGTACAATGGCTATTATTCTGCCCCACGGCGTTTTGTTTCGCAGTGGCAAAGAAGAGGCAATCCGTACAAAACTCATCAACGACGACAATATAGACGCCATCATCGGATTGCCACAAAACCTGTTCTATTCAACGGGAATCCCTGTCTGCATTTTGGTCTTGAAAAAATGCCGCAAAAATTCTGACGTTCTTTTTATAAACGCTTCATCCGACGAACATTACGAAAAGATAAAACGTCAAAATAACCTTCGCGAAAAAGACGTGAAAATGATAGTGGACACTTACCGCGAAAGGGCTGAGATTGAGCGTTATTCGCGCCGTGTGTCGCTGCAAGAAATCAAGGAAAACAACTACAATCTGAACATCACCCGCTACGTCAACCTTTCAATAGAAGAAGTAAGTGTAGATTTGGCAAAAGTTCAGAAAGAGTTGAAAGCCATCGACATAGAAATCGAAAAACATCGCGCCGAGCACAACAGTTTCCTGCGCGAATTGGGATTGGAGGAGATATAAAACAGATAAAACATATTATCTTTGCCGCATAAACATTAATTGTTATCAATTATGGAAAACACCATCAACCGCTGTCAAGAACGATTTTTGCGTTATCGTTCGGCACTTAAACGCCTTAACGAAGCCATTTTGGAATACGAGGAGGCCACCGACGAAACCGAAATCATAAAATCAATGATGCGCGATTCGATAATCAAGCGTTTTGAGTTTACCTTTGAACTTGGCTGGAAGGTTATGAAAGACTATGCCGAATACAACGGTTACGAAGGTATGGCAAATAGTCCGCGCAATGCAATACGTCTTGCCTTACAGATGGGCATAATTACCGACTCGTCTTGGATGTCGATGTTAGAATCGCGCAACACAATGGCTCACGTTTACGATGAAGAAGAAGCCGACTCGGTAATGGACGACTTAATGCGTTACCACAATCTGTTTGTAGCATTTGAACAATCAATGACAAAACAACTTTTCCCCGAACAACAATGAAATACGGTCTCGACGACAAATATTTCAACGCCTTAATAAGCGTTTTCCCCCGCCATCCCGAAGTTGAGAGCGTAATTCTCTATGGTTCACGTGCCAAAGGCAATTACAAACCCTTTTCAGATATCGACATCACACTCAAAGGTTCTAATCTCACACGTCAACATTTAGGGCAGATTTTTACCGAAATCGACGATTTGCTGTTGCCATATTTCCTTGACATATCCATCTACAACAAACTCACAGACAAGGGGTTTATCGAGGCGATTGATAAAACCGGGGTGGAGATATATAGGAAAAATATGCGATAGAACCTTTTGCACAGGATAATGGCTTCATTTACCACTATCCGTTTACAAAGGTATGAGTTTTTTTTTATGACAAATAAAAATCATAAAAAAGATGGTGCAATCAAACATAATACTCCTGATTTTACAAGAAAATACGGAGTATAACTCCCGATTTTAACGAAAATATGAAATAAAAAAATTCCCCTACTATTAGCAATTCCGATAGCAGCAATAGTAAAAAACCACAGCCACTGTTTTATTGTTAGCCAAATTATCACGAACTTTGCCAAAAATTTGAAGCACAATGGAACTTAGACAATTAAAATACTTTGTTGCAGCGGCAAAATCGCTCAATTTTTCAACAGCAGCCAAAAGTCAGAACATTACCCAAAGCACTCTAAGCCAGCAGATTAAACAGTTGGAATACGAACTCGGCGACGACCTTTTTTACCGCACAAGTCACGAGGTAACACTCACAGAATCAGGCAGTGCGCTACTTCCGTACGCCATCAAAACCGTGAGCGATGCCGACAACTGCCGCCAGAGGGTCGACGATATCAAATCTATATCCTCAGGCAGCCTGAATATCGGAGTTACATATTCGTTTGGTCAGATACTCATAGAAACCATATTCAACTTTACAAAACTATATCCGGGCATCAAACTATCAATCTATTACAAAACTATGGAAGAACTCACCGAAATGCTCCAAAAACGCGAATTGGATTTCTTCCTTGCCTTCCGTCCTGCCGAAAACAGCCGCGACATTGAGCATCAGGTATTGTTCAACAATAGTCTCGCAGCCATAATGCGCTACGGACATCCCCTTGCCCAAAAAGAATCAGTAACATTCTCCGACCTTGAACCTTACACATTTGTAATGCCGTCAAAAGGACTTCAAGCACGCAACACCTTCGACGAAATATTCCGTTACGAAGAGCGCCGCTTGAAAGTAAACATCGAAATCAACGAAGTGAATATGCTTCTGAAACTTGTGGAGAGCAGCAACCTACTTTCGATACTCTCAGAATCTACCATACACAACTACACCGACCTCAAAGCCGTGCCCATCAATTCGCCACAAAACGAGATGCAGGGCTGCATACATTTTCTCAAAAACGACTACCGCAAGCACTCAGCCGTAGAGTTTATCAAAATGCTCCGCGAAAGCGACACCGTAAAAAAATACTGTATGATTGGCTAAAAAAACAAAATCCATCATTGACGGCAACGATAGCGGCTATTGAAACAAACCTCAGCCAAAGTTTGCACAACGCATTTTTAGCCCGTACTTTTGTGTCATAAAAATTAAACGCAATAAAAATGGCACAGATATTAATTTGGACACTGATTGCGGCTGCATTGATAGCCGCCTTTGTTACCCGCGCAGCCGAAAAGACTCGCAAAGCAGAACACTATTTTAACCACGCCCGCCACGGCGAAAAAGTTACCAACACAGGCGACGCCGGTATCGACGAGATTTTCCAACCCGTCAACCGCTGTGAAAACAGCCGTACCACATCCATTGCCTCGGCGGTAAAACGCACAGCAGCGGCATAACTCTTCTATATAACATAGCCGGCGGGGATGGATTTTTTCTGTCCCCGCTATTTGTTTTGTAATATTCATTATTTAGCGCGTTATAGGAATGATTATATTTGTATGTTAAAATTAAAAACACGCACTATGAATAAAGTATTTATACCCGTCCTTGCCTGCGTCATTGTACTTGCGGCTTGTACAAAACAAGAGCCAGTGGTAATCAATTGCGAAGAAGGGGATTATATATCTAAGTTGTCTTCAATCATAGTATACGGCTCTGACAGTTTGGTTATTAACCAAAACTACAAAAATTTCTCATACTTTATCGACAAAGAGCATAGTACGGAAACAATGGAAGATGGACGTCATCAATGGGAGTTCAGTATAAAACGCAAAGATCGGTCGGCTCCAGACTACATTCGTGTCATTATCCCCGGTTCCGACCGCAAAGAACGCCTAAAAGACGAATCTCCTTCATTTTCTCCTCCATTATTTATAGTAGATTCTCGACACTTTTATGATTGGAACTCTTTAAGTGCTGACCACAACTTAAAGTATGGACTACTATCAACAGAAACATTATTTCCCGAAATAGAGATTCAAGTAGACAAGTTTATTCCGCAATGCTATGATACGGCCTCACTACCTACATTCATAAAAAAAGCCGAAACAATTATCATAAAAGGGTACTCAGTAACATTCAACTACAACGGCAACCAAACCGAAATACTCAATATTATTCCATATTCTGACTATGAGTTTGCCCACAAAGAGAATCAGTACGGATGGAGATTTAGTGCAACAAATCAAAATTACACTTACTTAATTGAAATCTGTACAGTTATGAGTATGCCCAAAGATGAATTATCAGTAGCCCCTTGCAATCATATTGAGTGTACAATATTACGTAATAATTATTATCACATGGGAAGATATGAAATATGGAATGATGATCCTTTGATAAAATATGAAATACATAAACCAATCAAAGGCTGCGAAAACCTTAAGCCTCATCTGTGCCGCGTTTATCCCGACTATATAACTTGCAAAAATGCAACAAAAATGGCACGCATTGATTTAGATTTCTGTATCAACAAAAACTGTGGAAACGAGCCAAACACACAATTTATCACCAACTATCTGACTCAAAACGTCTCCGAATTATATCAAGGAGATTTTATATTTGATGAAACTTCTGGATGTTTAAGACACAGTGCTCCTCCAAACCAAAACGGTAATTGCGCCATCAATTTGATACATTGGTATCCTTTAGAATCAAAGGACAATAATTGGAAAATATACACAATTGGTCTCAACGCAATTGCAAGCAACAAGTTTTCTGCCTACATGTACAATACTTCCACTGGCATTACGCCAGACAAAGTAGAAGATGATTTAAATAACTACTGTAATTTAGGCAGCGTATATATGCACAACGATGGAATTGATATATATTATTACATCGACACCGACTGTCATCTAGATAAATATTTATGGAATGGCAAAGAAATGGTAAAATCGGAAGAATAATCACTCGATTATCGATAATTTAGATAACAAATAATAATTTTGTATACACTTAAATGACTAAAATATTACAAATCGTAATTAGATTTTCAGTTGTGTTGCTTGCTGTCTGTTTCTTTACGGTATCTGCATCGGCACAACTTGAATTTTCTAACTGGATAGTGGGCGTAAATACAGTTATGCACATAGAGCCGGATGGTAAAACGCACCTATTTACACATAACGGTATAGGCGGCGACAAATATCATTATCATTTCAGACAGCTTCTGTCAAAAAAAGACGGCACGTTAAATATTAAAATCGGAACAAAATTTTACCGATACGATAACGGGATATTGATAAGCGATGGTGATGTCTGTTCTATTAACTACATAAACTCAGAACCAATATTCGAAGACGACCCAAATGAATCAGTTACTATCCCTTTTTTGCTTAATAGTCCCGATAATAAATACTCCTATGTTCTCTACAATACGTTCTCTCACGAATACAAGTTCGACGACGATAACGACTTGATAATACGTATTAGCAAAACTCAGATCAGATGTTTTTGTATAAACAATTATGATAATACCGACAAAGGAAATAATTTTGTAGTTCACGAATATACGCACAAAGAATCATTTAAAGGAGCTTTGCCTCAAGGTTACGACCCATTTGTGTGTCGTCCGTTTTTTGCTGGTCTTTCACATACAAACGGGAAAAGTATCTGGGTGATAACCAAAAGTAACTACGAAGACAGTATTGTGGCTATAAATTTGGACGGTTCTAAAATAATCTCAAAGAAGAAATCGTATCTACCAATAGGGGTTGACGATATTTGGATGAACAACCATTATAACGCGAGTTATAACATAACAGACAACGGCAAAATTTACTCAAAAGTACCCAACAAGCCAAAAACACTTTGCATAACTATTGACCAAGACAATGGTTTTATATCCGATTGGAGCTTTTATGATTACAAGGTAGCTAATCAAAGAGCTCAAATATCAGCGACAGGTAAATATCTCTATCATACACCCACTATCAGTAGTAATACTAAAAAAACTGAATTGGTCCGTTATAGAATCAGTGATTTAGAAAAAGGCATTACTAATCCTGAGGTAATAAATCCAACACAACAAAAAAGTGATGACCTATTTACAAAGATGTGCATCGGCATAGATGGCAACATCTACGTCCACAACGGCCAATCTATAATGGTTGTCTATGATTCCGAAACCGACAATCCTCGCTTTGAAACCCTTTACACCGACACCGACATTCCTGACTCCGATATACATTTTCCTAACTACCTCTACACCTACGACTTATTTGCTTGTAACTCTGACTGCGACCGCAATGCTACTTTTTCTTTCCCCGACCCAAGAAACGAAATCATTGCTTACGAATGGGATTTTGGCGACGGTTTTAAATCAACCGAAATCACACCTACACACCAATATGCGACATCAGGCAATTATACAGTCACACTTGAGGTAACCCTTAAAAACGGTAGCCACAAAATATTGCCAACAAGAAAGATAATTATTTTTGATCAAAAGCCATCAGCCAAATTCGATAATGCTCAAGTTTGCGATAGCGAGCCGTTAAAAATAATACTCAATGGCAATGCTCCTTACGAGATATTTTATACCTTTAACGACGAAAACAAATCCATTACCACCTCTGATAATGAGTATTTAATGGATAATATTACAGGTCGTTACCAAATAACAAAAGTTACCGACCAATTTTGCGAATATGAGCCGACACAAAACAACAACGCCGAAATCTTGCCCAAACTCAATAAACTTACTATTACTACTAACAACGATTAAAAATTTGTATGAATATGAAACACATTATCTACACCTTATTGTTATTAACGATAACACCAATCGCCAACGCCCAAGATTACGAAATCTCAGGCACGCAGGGTGAATCTATTGTATTAAATATCAGCGGATTCGCCGACGAACGCTCAACATTCGCCTACGCACAAACTTCAGGCGGAACGTATACATCGGACGGATTCAACAAAACAACCGGACAGATTTCGTTCACTTTTGAAACCGCCGCCGATTATTCTTTCGACTTTTACGAAGACCTAAACGGTTGTATCAATGCCACATCTGTGCTTTTTAAGATTAAAGGAAAACCTGAGCTTGAACCTGAGCCAGAACCGCAACCCGAACCTAACCCAGAACCACAACCTGAGCCCGAACCGCAACCTGAACCAGAACCGCAACCCGAACCAGAACCTATTCCCGAACCATTACCCCAGCCTGAACATATCGTTTTAGATATCCCAAACATCTTTACACCCAACGGAGATGGCATCAACGACGGTTTTCATATCAATTATAACATACGTCCCGAAGGATTTTCGGTAAAAATCTTCAACCGCAGCGGACAGAACATATACTCGTCGTCAAACTGCGACTTTGTATGGAACGGCGACGGACAGAATCCGGGCACATATTTCTACATAATAACCTACAACAGCGCCACAGGCTCACAAACAAGGTCGGGACACGTTATGCTGGCTCAATAGAGATTCTATTCGTTGTAGTCGGCAAGGGCTGCGATAATCTTTTCCATACGCACACGAGCCTCGTTGCCGGTGCAGGTAAAATTGTTGGTGATAATAGAAAAAGCAATCTCCTTGCCCGACAGCGATGTAACGTAGCCTGAATATGATTTTACACGACGGATTGTGCCACTTTTGCCACGTGCATTGTTGAAGGCGCGGGTATTGCGACACATGCTGCCCATAGTACCTTTGCCACCACACATGGTAAGACTCTCGTTAAACTCTTTGTAATACTGTCCTTTGGTTTTCATATATTGAAGCAGATAGCAAAGTTGACGCGGTGTGGCAATGTCGTAGTGCGAAAGACCGCAACCGTCGTTGATAGATAAACCTTTGATATCCATACCTTTG
Source organism: Bacteroidales bacterium (assembly GCA_017394445.1). GTDB lineage: Bacteria > Bacteroidota > Bacteroidia > Bacteroidales > UBA3824 > UBA3824. Next base: position 9,865 of record JAFPYT010000237.1, read on the forward strand.
GTATTCCACCAGTACATAAGCGAGTTGGCTGCGGTGGTAACGTCAGTGGATTTTACCTGTTTTAATCCAACAAGGCAGAGGCAGTGCTCGGCAAAAAGGTTAACGCTGTAAAGGTTTGTCATCTTAATAATTTCGGATAGAGTGGGTGATTTAAGGGTAAAAAACTCCTTAGGTTTACGTTCATCAGGTACGTAAGTGGTGTCGAAAGTGGTATACACATTGCCATAAACAGGGATACCCTGATCGTCGAGAGTGTTTTTGAGTTTTTCGGCAACAAAACGGGCGGGGTCAGGCATAATGGCACGGACAGTTACATCAGGATTGTTCATTGGCATAGGACCAGCAATCATCTTCTCCATCTGATACGCCTTGCCAAATACGTTGGTGTTTTCGCGACGGATGTTTTCGGCAGTAGCGCAGCTGATTACTGTCATTCCAGGAATGTAAGGTTCACTGTTAACATACTGAGCAAGAGAACCCTTTGCACCTGTTCGGAAATGGAGTGTTACTACATTGTCGTTTACACAAAGACCTGACGGTACAGCGCCATAATAATTGCCCATATCTTCCCAACTCCACGTGGTGGGTACCATCTCTTTTTGATATATCGACGCGTCGGCAATGATATTGCCCGACACCTGTTTGATTCCTGCTTTGATAACAGCCTGCACAA
>JAFPYT010000238.1 GCA_017394445.1 Bacteroidales bacterium
AGAGACAATAAGTTCGCGAGTGTGCTTATCGATGGCGTGGTGGAGTTCCTGACTTATCATATCCAAAACGCTGCGGAAAATTTCGATTTCAGACTTTGAGAGGTGCAGAGCCTCGTTGCTATTGTACGAAAAAAACTCATAACGTGACATCTGCCGCCCCAACTGTGTCCGTGCCAAAAAGTCGGGATGAAACACCAACGCCGTCCATTTTGGCATCAGGACATCGGGATTAGGCTCTACGTGCACCGTCTGACCGGGCGCAAAAGATGTTACGGTCATCTCGTCGAAATCGTATTTGGTGCGTCCGTAAGAGAGTTGGCAGCCCTTGTTTTCCTTCAAAAACAATGCGTACAATCCATAACGGACATTACATTCGTCGACAACCACCGCCTTATCGAACCGAACAACGCTCACAAGCGGATGCAAAGTTTCAAATCCGTAATAATCGTTGAACTGTTGAACTGTATTGAAATCAATCTGTTGCATAGTGTTTGGATGTTTGATTATAGCGCAAAGATAATGATTTTTACGGAGTTGTGGATGAAACATTTTGCGGTTTTTGTTACCAAAATTTTGGGTGCTGATGTTTCTAATTTTGCAAAAAAATACCTCAAAGAAAGGCAAAATGCCATTTTCGCAAATTCCAAATCAATTGTCTGAAAGATTGATGGAGGAACGGCGGCAGAATTAGACACCTACCGGCATACCAAAAGCCCAACCAAATTTACGTACAAGTTCGGCGAGAAGATTGTGGTCTCGTGTTGGAATCAAAATGTTGACCGATTCCTGTTGCGAATCTCGTTCAGCGATTTTTGCAGTATCAAGGTCGTATTGAGTCTGCATATTCATCCAAATGTCGGCGGGTATGCCGAGAGCTTTCTCCAAGGCTACGGCGACATTAAGCGATACGCTGCGTTTGCCGTTGACAGTTTCGCTAATGACAGATGGTTTGATGCCGGTTTGCTCAGCGAGTTGTTTCTGCGAGATGCCGCGCTCTTTGAGTTAGTCTTTTAACATTTCGCCGGGGTGAGTGGCGACAAACGGGATGTAAGTTTTTTTATTCATAATGCTTGGATGAGCGTCCGATTGTTTTATTACAGCAAATATAATAATAAATTTTGAATAATTAGCAATTTTGCGAATTATTTTGTCTTTTTTTTGGGTTTGTCGATTTTTTGGGGGCAAACTGCGATTTTTCATCAGTTGCTTAATGTGTGGAGAAAACAGCAAGTTACAAAGTCGATTTTCTGACGGAGAGTTAGGCGGAACGGCGGGAAATGGTTGAACTATTGTTTGTTTCGGCAAATATAAGAAAAAGAATTGAGATTTTGGAAAAAATTGTGGGTAATTGAAAAAAACTTTTACACTAACAACAAAGGAAAAATGTATTGCAACTACATTTTTCCTTTGTTGAAAAGCCACTTTCTCAATCTCAAATTCCGTCAATCATTACAAATGGTGCCCAGTAATATGGGTTGCTGAAATCAACATCATTGTTTTTGCCAAATTCTTTCAATTTCTCTTGTGCGTCATGCAAGGCATCGCGTTTCGACATTCCTTGTTTGATGTTGGCAAAAAAGGCGGTCATTAGTTTTTGCGTAGCCTCGTCGTTGACTTCCCAAAGAGAAACAAGAAGGGTATTAGCGCCAGCTTTTTTTAGTCCACGAGGAAGGTTGAATACTCCATCCTGCGTAATTTTGCCAAGGTTTGTCTGACAAGCTGAAAGGACAATCAAATCAAGTTGCGAAAGGTCAAGTTCGCTTATTTCTAATGCAGTAAGAAGACCGTCCTCAACGTTTTGATGCAATGAATCTTGCTGTGCGGTAATGTTGACACCAGAAAGCACCAAACCACATAGCGACATCGATTGGTCTTCGGTGATATTGTCAGTAAGACTATACTGATTGATGACTTTGAGGCTGCGATTCATTCTAAAATAGCCGTGAGTAGAGAATAGTGCTGCCTGATACTTGCCTAATAGTTGTTTTATTCGGTCTTCTGTGCCCTTGTCGCCTGTGATGACAGAATTGCCGTCAACACCGAGAATTTTTTTCACCGAATCTATCTCCACAACGGAATTTTGAAGGTCGTGCCAATTGCTCCAACGACCGAACATTTCGCTGCCGAGGCGGTTTGGCGTAGAGTCTTGATATTGTCGAACGGATGTAGTGTCGTCGTAACGGAGACCACCGACAAGAAGGAAATTCTCCAACCGTTTGGCTGGTGTCTGACGGCACAGCACCCTCGAAGATGAAAGCCGGTATATTTTTATATTTTTGATACTTACTGGCATATACTCTACTGCCAATGAATGGAAAATACCGTCGGGAACAAAATATACATTGGCATTTGCCTTTACACCGTCAAGAATTTTTCCCCATACGAAATTGGCAAGTGTCGTGTCGTTATACAGGGCATACTTGTAATTGGGTCTGCGCTGTTCGTTGATACATTCCTGAACGTTATAATAACCACCTCCAATTTTGAAGTTTTCTATTTCTGACGAGGAGAACAGAGGTATGAATTTTACTGGAGCATTTTTTTTCATTACAAGTGCGGCGTAATACATTTTGCCACCCTTGGGATAATATACAAACTCAACTACAATATCATTGTCGTTTTTGAGGCTTTGACGGATGTCTTTGCCGCTTACATTCAAGTCGTCCACAAAAGATTGGAGATTAGGCATATTGGCGACAAGTTGTTTTTCTACAATTTCAGCCGTAGAGCGAAGTTTCTTGCTTTCGTCGGGGGACGCAGTGCGGAGCATGTTGCGTATCGAAAGTAGAGAATCGTACAGCGGTGCAAGTTTGCGGTTTTGCGACACAGTGTGAGCGAAGTTTCTGTTGGCTTGGGTCAATACAGATTTTGAGAATACAGCGACGTCAAAAAGGAAATCGGGATCAACACTTTCTGTTGCAAAACATTCGTCCAAGAGCGGTTTTTGAGTGTGCCAATAATTTATACGCTCGTTTTCTGACATATATGAAAAGTTTTTTGAAATGTAATTGCGGCTTAGTTCAAAAAATCTCTTGAACTGGGTTGTCGCTTCCGATGTGTCGCCTTTTGCCAAAAGGATTTCCGCTTTTTTGCGCACGGAGATAATGTAGTCGGAATTATTGAAACCGAGGTTGCTGTTCTGCCAATCAAGAGCCTTGTCTATTGTTTTTAATGCGTCTTGATGTTTTCCAATGGCAGAATAAACTTTGGCAAGGTTTCCCATGCAAATGTATTTGCCGGACTTGTTGTCGGGGTATTTTTCGATGGCGGATTCGAGTAGCGAGGCAGCCTCGTTGTTTTTGCCAATGCTCCAAAGTGCGTATCCTTTGTTTTGCATGGCTCCGGCAATGGTTTTGGGATTGTTTTTGCTGATAATCTCGCTGAACATGTCAATGGCTTTTTGCTCTTGTCCGGTACGCAGATAGGCAATTGAAAGATTGTTGAGCCGGTTGTCCTCGTATTGGGTTGTCATGGGTTCGAGATTCTCGATTGTCTTTGTATATTGACCCGATTGATTCCACATCGCGCTCATATTTAGAGTGATGATGTTGAGGTTTTCACCTTGGAATGACGGGCGCATTTTTTCGTAATATGCGAGGGCGTGGATATTGTCTGATATGGCTTTGTAGCAATCAGCCAAACCTTTGTAGGCTTGAGTTTTTTCGTAGTTTTTGGTAGCTGTTTTCTCAGCGTTCTTGAAATTTTCAAGAGCCTTGTTGTAGATTCCACGGGCATAATTTTCTTTGCCCATCTGATAGTTTTTTTGGAAGTCGCTTTGCGACATGCACCAAAATGGCATCAAAACCATTGCTATGGATAGTATGTACTTCATTTTCGTTAAGTGTTAGTTTTTTACCAAAATAAAACTTACAGCCTTGTCGGATGTATTCTCAACTGTGATTTTAATTTCGCCGTTTCGGCTCATCCTCCAAATTAGTTGGGCATATTCCCTGCCTTCGGGAGAAGCGTCTTCGTAATCGCCCTCGTTGACTATTTCTTTCCTGAAATTTTTTTCTATGGTGTGGACGTAGAGATTGAGTTTGCCGCCATTTTCGGGTATGGCAAACAATTCTACATTGCCCGCTCCTCGTGTGGAATATATGGCTTTGCCGTGCGGTTTCAATGCACGCACAACATATTCGCAGTCGAGGCTAAAATCTCTCAGCAAGTCCATTTCGTCAAGTTCCAAAACTGTACAGTTTTTGGTGATCCAATCGTCCACGGCAGGCGGAATAAAGCCTAAATGTCCGTTTCTTGATATTTCGTCGGTAGTGTCAACTGTGCTGAAGTCGCCCATTGGTTTATAGACGATAGTTTCGTTTTTGTAAACGAACTTTTCTTTCTTCCTGCCTGTAGTGTCTGTTAGTTTCCACCCCGAAATACAGTCTTTCAACTGTTCCAAATTGCATTGTGCAGCGGCGAGGCTCACGCGTATGCAGTATTCTTTGAACGCCGCTGTTTTTGGCGACAATTCCGCTTGGGCTGATACTGATTGTATCCAGCCAATAGACAAGATTAACGATATTAGTATTTTGTGCATAATTGTATAATTTTTAAAGTTTCAATTCTCAATTTATAGTCCGTCCACCATTATAAAAGCCGCCCATTTTTGTGGGTCTTGATATTTTTGTCGTACAAAATCTTGTGCCAAGACAAATGCCTCGCGTTTTGATTTGCCTTGTACTAAATTTTTGTAAAACTCTGTCATCAAGTCTTTTGTAGCGTTGTCATCAACTTTCCAAAGACTCATCACGATTGTTTGAGCACCCGCTTTTTTGAAACCGCGCTGCAGTCCAAAAACGCCTTCACCTGTTACTTCGCCCAATCCTGTCTGACATGCTGAAAGGACTACCAAATCCAAGCCTTTGAAGTCAAGACGAGAAATCTCTTTTGCTGTCAAAATGCCGTCGTCAACGCCTTCGGGAATTTGTTTGCGTTTTTCGGGGTCTATGGCAGATGCAGCACCGGCAAGGAGAAGTCCGCTGCGAGAAAGCGAGAGGTCTTCTTTGTTGTTTTTTGAACCTGATAGATAATCTGTAAAACTATTTTGTTTGCTTTCAGGTTCGTAGAAACCGTGTGTTGCAATGTGGAGCATCTTAATCCCAGAGCCTGACAATTTTTTGAAACTTTCTTCGGTGGCGTATGTTTCCGCCCAGTCGGAGACTTGGTAGTTGCCGTTTCTCAGAATCTCCGTTATGGTTTCCGATTCCACTTTTGCTCCTTGCAAAAATGTTACGCCCGCCCTGAAACTACCTGAAAGGTCAGGAATGTCGCGAAATTCTTGTTCTATTTCGTCCTTGTAGTACTTCAAATCCTGCCAATCGCCTTCCGAAAAATCATATAATATTCCGCCATATACAGAGGCTTTTTTATTTGGGTTGATTTTTTTCTCCAATGCGAGTTCGCGTGTTGAAGATAGACGGTAGGCGTTGAATTTCTTTGCGAAAATCTCGCCGTTTTCGTCGGGAAGATATTCTATGCCGATTGTGTGGAATTTGCCACACGGCGAGAAATAGACGTTCTTGACACCTGCAAGGTATTTCTCCAATGGTTTCCAAATATGGTTGTAGAGTTTTGATGTTTTATAATTGATGGAATCAGTTTCCGTAAAATCTAATTTAACAAGTTCTGGCGAAGACATTCCTTTTTTGAGAACGAGAGCAATAGTTGTCAACGAGTTGTCGTCATCGTAAAACTGTCCAAACTCTATGGCTATGTCATTGTCTTTTAGTTTGTTTTGCACACTTTGCCATGTTATCGAAAGATTTTTTGTGTAGTCGCCAATTTCTTTTGATGAAGCAACAAGTTCTTTTTCATTTTTTTCTATTTCATTTTGCAGGGAATCGGCGTTGATGGTGCGCTTTGAAACTGGCATTTGGTATAGTTTGTCTAACAAAGCGCGGTCAGTCCTGATTTTCAGATATTTTTCTTTCATCTGTTTGTTGCCGCTTTTTTCGATGAGTTTTTGAATTTCGAGTTCGGCGTTGAGTGTCAGACCTTTGGAAAAAAGTTGACCGTCGTAGGCATATATTTTTAGTGTGTCATAATTTGTATATGCGGCAGACATAAGTAAATCATTGCCAAAAAAAGTATTATTTTTACTCCAAAACATTCCTCTCTCATTTGTATTCATTGTAGCAAAGTTATTGAGTACATAATTATTTTGCAAACGATAACATTCGGTGCTGTAATCTATCACTTTGTTTTTTTCTGTTGTATGTAAATAAGCGTATGAAATATTCTGTAGTGAACAAATATAATACGAGTTGTTTTTTCCATACACGGTATTACATGCTGTCATCATTTTTTCAAATAAGCTTGCTGATTTTTCATATAATCCATAATTATTTGTCAATGTGGCAAAAACGTATAACAATGTCAAAACATCTCCATAGTCAGCATTAAACTGTGGAATATTTATACCATAAGCTACAACTGTATCGATGGTAAGTCTATCAAATGCGTTGCTTGCTGTTTCAAATGCAGCATCTATATCTCCTGTTGCTTGTTGTGCTTGAGCAAGATGGGTTAGCATAGGTATGATTACATCTTGACTTGCATTGGGTTTGGCATTTTCACGGATAAATGCCTCTTTGCAATATGCAACTGCCTTGTCGCATTGTTCAACATTCATATAATTAATACCTAAGTTTGACATGGTATTTGTGTAATCTGTTGAACTTGTATCCAATAGAGTCAGCGACTTTTCAAATAAATCAATGGATTTTGTGTAATTTCCTATTGCAGAATAGTATACGCCCAAATTGTTAAGTTCGAGACCATATTCTTCTGTATCAATGTCTTTAAGGGTTGCTGTCAGGTTAAGTGCTTCAGAACTATATTTTATAGCACTTTGATAATCGTCGTAATCGGAGCATGAGGAGGCTTTGCGACTATATACATAGAATGTATATTCATTCTTTAAGCCAAGTTTTTCCACAATTTCAAGAGCCTTGTTTATATACAATTCAGCAACATCATAATGGTTACCGTCTAATGCATAGTCATATATGTTCAAAATTGTTTCAATGCATCCGATGCTGTCGCCTATGTTTTTTTTGATGTTAAAGGCAGACAATGAAATTTGGTAGGCATCGTATCTCCTGCCGTTTTCAAAACAATAATATGCTAAGTCATCAAGGTTGTCCGCATATTCATTATTATTTGTTCCTTTGTCTTTTTCTATTAATGTGAGTAATTTTCGAGAATACGTTTCGGCGTTAACAAAATCTTCTGCCGTTTCACAGTACAGAAGAAAATTTGACAATAATTCTCCATAAAAAGTATTAGACGAATAGTTCCCGATTTCATACATATCTATCACCTTTTTACCAAAATTGAGGGCATGTTGTAAATCATCATCATTGAAACAATAGATTGCAAGGTCATTGATAGCTTGCAGTTTTTTTATGTCGCCAGTATGCAGCAAATCTATATACAAATCTACAGCATCCAACTGTTTCATTTTTGCAGCATGGTAATCTCCGTTCTCGTTCAGAATCTCGGCATTTTTAGCCAAGTTGTCAGCAAGACTTAATTGTTTCTTCTCTGCCTTGCTCTGACTAAACGCAAGCAGCGGTAACGACATCAACAATATGATAATTATCTTTCTCATAATTTATCTCAATTTAATCCGTCCAACAATATGAATGCAGCCCAGTATCTTGAATCTGCGAATTTCGGATTACTTTTTACTGTTGCAACAGCATCGAGCATCGATTCGCGCTTGGATTTACCTGATATGAGGTTGCGGTAAAATGTGTTCATTAGCAATTGTGTGGATGCGTCTGACACTTCCCAGCAACTCATCACCAAAGCATTTGCTCCCGCAAGTTTGAACCCACGCTGCACGCCAAAAACGCCTTCGCCGGTAATGTCACCGTCGCCGGTAACACATGCCGAGAGGGTTATCAAGTCTGTTTGGGAAAAATCTAATACAGATACTTCTTTCGATGTCAAAACGCCATCTTCCAATTCTGAATTGTTGTCGCCCCTCAAAGTGTTGTTTGCGCCTGCGAAAAACAATCCCGAATTGTACATTGCGTAATCTCCGTCAACCTGAGCATTGCCGCCAGTAACGGCGAGACGAAGGTCGGAGTCGGTTACTTTGCAAAAACCATGAGTGCCAAGATGTATGATGCCGTTGTCGCTGCCTGACAGTTTCTTAAAACTCTCTTCTGTGGCAAACCAGCCTTCATAAAAGACGGTCTTTATTTTTTTTACATTGAAAACATCGTTTATGTTTTGCGCTTCTTCCAATGTTCCCTTTAGATATGCCAAACGCGCATTTCCAGAACTGCCTCGTGTAGTCTGATAATCAACAACTTCTTGAAGCGTAGTATTATCGGTGTCGTAATTTATTCCACCGTAAATAATGGCTTTTTTATAATTGAACGATTGTTTTTGGTCTCTTTTTACTATTTCCGAAGTGGACGATACACGGTAAATATTGTATTTGTTGGCTATAAATCCACTATTTTCAAATGGCAGATATTCGATGGCGAACTTATGGATTGCTCCTATTGGAGAAAAAAATATGTTTTCCAACCCATTAAAAAAAGGAATAAGAGGATTCCATACCATTTGGGAAGTCTTAGAGTCAAAAGACAGCGAACTTTCAAATTTTTCCTTCTCTGATATGTGTACAAACACAGGGTATTTGTAGTTTTTCCTTAGAATCAATGCTCCGTAATGACCTATGGTGTCTTTGTCAAAATATAAAATGAACTCCACCGCAGCGTCTTTTTCGGTCAATTTGTCTTTTACTTGCAGATAGTTTGCAAATTCACTTTCGAGATTGTATCCTTTTTGTGCGCATTTCTGCAAAAGTTCTTTTTCAAGTTTTTCGGCATCCGCCTGCAGCATTGCCTGTTTTTCGGTGCCGCTCTTGCCGTTAGATGCAGACATACGAAGTTGTTTTATCACTTGTATATCCTCCATAATCGTACTATCGCCCAACGCTTTAAGTTTTTGTATTATAGTATTTTGCGAGCGCATCAAAAGTCCCTTGGAATATAATGCCAAATTATACAAAGTACCGTTGAACGGAGTTTCCTTGTTGAATACTGTCGCGTATTTGCCCGCATTGTAAAATGCTTGCTTGAATAAGTCCCAATATGCGGAACGTTCTGCCTCTGTGAGAAGAGGAAACACCTTTCTGAGGTTTTCCATTCCAACGGCAACGCCTTTTTCATAATAATCGATTGCCTTTGACGTGTTACCTGCACCGAAGTTCAACGAGGCAAACATCAGGTAGTTGTTGTATTTATTTCGGTTGTTGATTCCGCTTTCTGGGTCAGAATCTTTTATTAGCGCAAGTGCCTTCTCGAAGTTGCCGTACCAAGCATATAGGCTCGAAAGGTCGGTTTTTTCTTTCTTTTTGACTTCCAAGTTGTCGGTATGTTCAATAATTGTCTCCATATGCGATATGATGTCGGACAATTCGGCCCTGTCGTTTTTCAAGTACATAAGTTTGCCTTTGGTACAGAGGTAATCGAAATAGTCTTTGCTTGTTTTAGGAAATGTTTTTTCGGCTATTTCCGACATTTGGTTTACAGAATTTTGCATATCTGCAATCAATTCTTCGCACCCTTGCCTGTCGTTTTTATTTTTGTTCCTTGTCATTATTTCAAGACAAGTGAAATTAGCGTCGTACAACAGATATTGAAATTTTTCGCGGAGATTAGCTTTAGCATTTGCAATTTTTCTGTAAAGTTGGGAGGCTGCGAGCGTTTGTCCTTTGTATAATGATACGTGGGCTTTCAGACTTAGTGCCTCATAATA
>JAFPYT010000239.1 GCA_017394445.1 Bacteroidales bacterium
CAGATAAAGTTTGTGGTGGAATAGTAAGGTTAACGAAAGTATGTCCGTCGCTCTTTCCTCAAAGGTTTGAGCGGCGGATTTTTTTGTTTTTAATAATTCCTTATCTTTAAATGTGTTGATAGTATTGAAATTATCTTTATAATTGCGGATTATAAAAACAATATTATAGTGATACATATAACAATGTTTTCTAAGTTAGTACTTCTACTCTTCTTCTCCGTCCTTTTATCTCATTTTTCATACTCTCAAAAACAAGTACAGCAGTTTTTTCCCCCTCAAGATGGTTATGTGTTGGGTGTAAAAAATCACCTTTTGGATGTGGGCTATACCGATGGTACTCAAGGATTTTTATTGAAGACGTACATGGGCAGACTATTTATGGGGAGACTATCGACCTTGGAAGTTTAACAATTCAATTTTAACTTGCTTTTTTTGATTTTTTTCAAAAAAAATTGCTCGCATATTGAATTTTTCTGTATATTTGGCAAATAAACTATACATTAGAATTTTAGATATGTCATACACATACAAATATCCTATGCCCTCGGTTACTGCCGACATTATTGTGTTGCGCAAAGTGGGCGTGTCGTCGCAGATTTTACTTATCAAACGTCGCAACGACCCTTTTAAAGATTGCTGGGCGTTTCCCGGCGGATTTACCGAAGAGGGCGAAACCCTTGAACAGTCAGCCTCGCGCGAACTTATGGAAGAAACAGGTATCGACTGTCAGTTTCTCTCTCAGTTTAAGGCATTTGGCGACCCGGGACGCGACCCTCGCGGACGTACCGTTACCATAGTTTTCTATGTTTATGTAGACGAGGACACCGAATTTCATCCCGCCGACGATGCTAAAGAAGCCGCTTGGTTTGACCTCAACAACCTGCCCGCTCTCGCATTCGACCACGCTAAAATCCTCGAAGAGTTTATCCTTGCCAAACATACAGCATAAATTGGCAGCAAAATTGTATATCCTTTACAAAAACGAGATACAATGACGATAAAAAGGTTTATACTATTAATTGTTACATTTGCTTGTATTTGTGCCAACAATACTTACGCACAGTACGGTGAATTGCCCGACGACCAAAAGGCAAAGATTATCTACGAGATTCCGCGTTCGCTTATTTGGGAAAACGATGAGGATATCAACCTTATATATATAGGTGTGGTCAACGGTTCGCCGCAGTTTTTGCGCACACTTCGCAAGGAGGCTAAAAAGGCGTATCCCGGTTCGGGCACAAAGGTGATGGTAGAGGAATATGCTTCGGTAGAAGAGGCTTACAACGCCATTCAGGTGCATTTGCTGTATGTCCCCCAAAAGCGTGATTTTGAAACCGCACTAAAACGTTTTGCCCGCCGTCCTGTGGCTCTTGCTACCGATAATTATAGCGACGCCTCAAAAATTATGATCAACCTTATCGACGAGGTTTCAGGTAAGGTGTCGTTTAAATATAGCAGTGCCAATCTCCGCAAGGTGGCAATCAGCGTTGACGAAAGTCTTACTAAAAACCTCCACGGCGAGGATACTTCTGCCGACGACCTTGTAAAAGAGGCTGTTAAGGAAACCAACGCAAAACTTACCCAAGTTCAAAACCAACTCAACAGCAAAAACAAGGAACTTGCCGACAAACAACGCCAACTTACTCAAAAAGAGAAGGAAATCGCTGAAAAAGAGCAAACTATCCAAAATCAAAACAAAAATATCGCCGAGCAGAAAAAGGCTATCGACGAACAAACTCGCCATATCAACGAGCAGAAAGCCGAAATGTCGGTGTTGCAGGCTCAGCAAGACGAAACTCAACGTGCACTTGACGCCGCTGCCGAAGACCTCCGCACCAAAACCGCCGAAATGGCAAAAATTGAGGCAGAATTACGTCCTATGCAAGAGAAACTCGCTGAACAACAACGTATTGCTGCCGAACAGCAAGAACGTCTCAACAAAGTGGACGAAGAAATTGCCGAAAAGGAGAGTAAACTAACCGAGTTGTCGTATAAGTTTAATTTTGTCAATCACTTACTTATGATTTCGCTCGTGGCATTGGGCATATTCGTTGTGATGGCGTTTTTCATCTTTTTCCTCTACCGTGGCAAACGTCGTGACAATAAGAAACTTGCCGAGCAGAACATCAAAATTGAACAACAGAAAGAAGAGTTGGCAAAACTCTCTATTGTGGCAGATAAAACCGACAGTGCAGTGATGATTCTCGACCCCGAAGGTAATTTTGAATGGATAAACCACGGATTCACACGTCTTTACGGTTACAATATCGACACTCTTAAAGAAAACGCCGGCAGCAATATCCGTCAGGCTTCTAAAAACGAAAAGATTGATGAAATTATCGACAACTGTATCCGCACCAAGTCGGCTATGCTTTACGAAAACGAGGTTACCACAGCCGACGGCGAGGAAAAATGGGCGCAAACTTCTATCACACCCGTTGCCGACAAAAACGGTAATGTGTCGAAACTTATTCTTATCGACTCTGACATCACGGCGTTGAAAAAGGCTCACGAAGAAATCAGTCAGCAGCGCGACGAGATTGAGGCGCAGAAAGAAAAACTCGAATCGGTTAACAAAGAACTCGAAAAACTCTCGCTTGTGGCTTCTAAAACCGACAACTCTGTTATCATTGCCTCTGCCGATGGTGAAATTGAGTGGGTTAACGATGGTTTCAAGCGTATGACGGGCTACACTTACGACGAATACCGCGAAAAATTCGGGTCTAACCTTCTTGAAAAAAACACCGATGTGGATGTGCTTTCAAGTATCGAAACCAACTTATTAGAAAAGAAATCAACACTTTATACCACCAAGTCGCAAAACGCGCAAGGCGGCGAACTTTGGATTCAAACCAACCTTACGCCAATTTTCGATTCGCAAGATAATCTTTACAAAATTGTGGCTATCGACTCTGACATTACCCAAATCAAAAAGGCAGAGGAAGAGATTGCCGCTCAGAAAGATAAGATTGTAGAAAGTATCCGTTATGCGCAAAAGATTCAGCAGGCTGTAATGCCGCCGGTGGAATATTTCGACAAATATCTGCCCGAACACTTTATATTATTAAAGCCGAAGGATATAGTTTCGGGCGACTTCTATTGGGGTTCGCACGTGGGCTCAAAATTTGTATTCACCGCTGCCGACTGTACGGGTCACGGCGTTCCGGGTGCGTTTATGAGCCTTCTCGGTATTGCATTCCTCAACGAAATCACAGGTCGTATGGACGAGAGTACCGTTACAGCAGGCGAAATCCTCACGCAACTACGCTCAAATGTTATGACCTACCTGCGTCAGTCGGGCAAGGAGGACGAGCAAAAAGACGGTATGGATATGGCTCTCTGCGTTTACGACCGCAAAAACGACAAACTTCAATATGCCGGTGCGCACAATCCCCTTGTGCTTATCCGCAACAACGAGTTGCAGCAATACGAGGCTGACGAAATGCCTATCGGATACTATCAAAATCAAACCGACTTTTTCACCAATCACGAGATTGATGTTCTCCCTGGCGATGTAATTTATATGTTTTCAGATGGTTATCCCGATCAGTTTGGTATGGTCAACGGTCGCAAAAAAAAGTATATGATTAAGCGTTTCCGCGATTATCTGCTTCAAATACACAACGAACCGCTCGCCACACAAAAACAGATGCTCGACGACAACCTTACCCAATGGCGCGGCAATATCAAGCAGTTAGACGATGTTTCGGTAATAGGAGTGAGGTTTTAATCTCATAATGGACGAAATTCGTTATAACTCTTTCATTTCCAAAAAATTAAGTAAATGTACGTGGATTATGCCTTCTTCTGAAACATTGGCAAAATTGGGCGACATAGATACTACGTATTTCGGAAAATTGTCCTTAATCATTTTTAGATTGCCAAACTCGCGGTTGATGGTTTCGTCGGAAAATAGAAGATAAGTGGCCTGAATGTAAATAGGATTTGAGTTTTTGACTGCAACAAAATCTATTTCCGAGTTATACATTTGTCCCACAAAAACATTGTAACCCAAGATTTTAAGATGAAGATAAACGGCGTTTTCGATAAGTTTTTCGATGTCCTTGGCGTGGTTGTGTCCGGTAA
>JAFPYT010000240.1 GCA_017394445.1 Bacteroidales bacterium
GTTAATTGTTTTTCTTATTCTTTTTAATTCGTCCGTGCTGCATTTCTCAAATATTGCACGCTCCCGCAATTCTTGAACTTTTATTTGTATTTGTTCAATTTCATGTCCGAGAAATGTCCAAGATAATTCCGTTTGAATTACTGTTGCCCCCTCAGGTGGATTATCTGTATAGTAAACTGTGAGTGTTTTTGAAGTTTCGTCCCAAGTGCCGTAGACTTGTTTTTGCGCGGATGCGCTGTTAGGAATATTTATAAGAATTGCAGAGAAAGCGAAGAATAATAATGTAAAAATTATTTTACTAAATCCCCCCCCCTATAACTTTTTGTAAAGTTGCGTTGTAGTTGGTTCATAGTTGTAATGTTTTATTTATTTTTTTTGATATTAAGTTTATTGTAAGGCAATAATAGCGGAAAATTTTGAAATAGAGATGGGTGGAGCGGAGATTTAATGTAAAGTTAATATTGGAGGCTGCGCGCTTGTGCGTCTGGTTCGCGGCGGCAATCCCAAATGGCAACTATTTCTATTGTGTTGCTGTTAATAAGGTATACTATTTTGTTGTATGGTTTTACAACAATGCTACGATATTCAAGTTTTGTATTTTCAAGGTAGCGTTCTCGCGGACCTATTTTAGGATTATGGAGAAGAAGTTTTTCGTATTTGAATATGTCTTGCAAAAATGTGTTGCTGCTTTTTTCTCCAAAATTCTTTCTAATGTATTTTGCAGTTTGGCGTAAGGTGAGCAACGCTTCAGGAAACCATTTTACTTTCATACTGCTTCGGCAATTTGTTCGTTAGTAGTAGCAAATCCAAATTCATCGTTTAGTGCCTTAAATAGTTCTTCGGTGGTAAGGTAATTACCCATAGAGATTTGTCGGTGTCCTTCTTCGGCTTTGGCTATAAGTTCTTCACGAGTATAGGGGCGGAGTTCGTCTTCGATGGTTTCTTCATTAAGAGAATGTACCACCGATTTTAGATATTTGGAAACTTTGGCAAGTATCTCTTCGCTGTTGATGCCCATTAATATGTTTATGGCATCAAGTTTAATTTCTGCTGCTGACATAGTGTTATGGTTTTGTTTCTGCAAATATACACTTTAATATTTTATTTTGCAACACTTGTGCCGAGAAATAATCACCTCTCCACATTGATAACCACCATTTCTGGTCGGCAGGTGGTGCGTATCGGCGGCCCCCAGGTGCCGTAGCCAGAGGAGACGTAGTATTCGGTGTTGGCGCGGCGGTGCTGTCCAAACGAACATTCGTAGATGGCTGAGGTGAGGAAGTTTAAGGGAAATAACTGTCCGTGGTGGGTGTGTCCCGATAGTTGGAGGTCGATACCGGCTTGTTCGGCTTCTTCTAAGTGGTAGGGCTGATGGTCTACGTTGATGAGGTAGTTGGTATGGTCGATATTTTCAACAAGTGTTTCAAACGGTTTGCGCCCAACGCGTTTGCCCGCTGGATAGGGACCCGCAGAACGGTCTTCGCGACCAATAATTGTTACGCCAAGGGGCAGTTGCGTGGTGGAATCGCGTAGCACCGTTACGCTGTTTTTTTTCATAAATTCGTCGGCAGTGTATACGTCGCCAATCCACTCGTGATTGCCATTTACGGCATATATTCCGTAGCGTGTGTGGATGGTGTGGAGTATCGAATCGGCATGGCTGTAAAGTACCGGCGTGGGGTTGCCGTCAAAAAAGTCGCCTGCAATTACCACAAAATCAGCATCTTCGGCGTTGATGCGGTTGGCAAGTGTGTTAAAAAACTTGTCGCCGTTTACCTGACCTAAGTGTACATCGCTGATTAATACAAACTTAAACGGTCGTTCGATATTTTTGTTGGTGTGCAATGTAAATTCGCGGCGAGTGGGGTTGTGAGCGTTGAAATAGCCTATGATGAGGATTAGTGCGCAGACTATTCCGCCAACTGTGGCAAAAAGTTCTGCCTTGGCGTCGCCTGGTTTGTAGCGGAATGTAAGCCATTCTGCCTTGAATGTGAACGCATTAATGCCGCGTGCTATGTCTATTACCAAAAATATTAGAAATAGGTAGAGTGCGGCGGCAAGCATCCAATTACCTGTGGTTACAAAAGGTTGCGACAATACCAAGTGGTTTCGTTGTAATGCAAATCCTGCAAAAAAACTTGCGCACAACACTATATATAATATACGCACTGCAATTCCCCAGCCTGTGTTGGCAAGTGGCATTGCGCACCTCATACGTGTGTAGATGTAAAAACACGCTCCAAAATAGAGCCCTACAAAAAATATCAAAAAGAAAAACATACTCCGCATAATTAATTGATTATTATTGCACCCCTTTCATCATTTTCTTCAACAGTGGACAGAGGGCAAAGAGTATTATTGATGCTGCGCCTGCCATTATTGCAAAGAGCATGAAAAATTCTGTCAAGTTGGTGATTTCAAAACCGAGAAATGATTTGGTTTCACCGTTGGCACCGGGTAGGAGGGTTGCCAATTTGCCAGCCAAGATGTTTGATGCGGCGTTGCTCATAAACCATACGCCCATCAACAATGATGCAAGACGTGCGGGTGAAAGTTTGTTTACCATCGAAAGTCCTATGGGGGAGAGACTTAACTCGCCAATTGTGTGTATAAAGTAGAGGGCAAACAACCACCACATAGAGGCTTTTGCGTTAGCGTCTAATCCGTGAGTTCCAAATGCAATTACCACATATCCAATGGCTAAGAGCATTAAGCCGATAGCCTGTTTTGCGGGTGAGAAGGGTTCCATTTTTTTCTTAGCCAAAAACTGCCAAAGCATTGCCATAATTGGAGCAAAGCATACCACAACAATAGGGTTTATTGATTGGAACCATGTTGTGGGCATTTCCCAACTTTCCAATCCTATATTGCAAATCTTCATTCCTATAACTGGTAAGAGGATTGCTGCAACTTGGATAATAACTAAACCAATAATTAAATTTAATACAAGATCAAATCCTTTATATTTCTTTTTAAGAGAAAATAAATAATAGAGTGCTGTCAAAATTATAACAGCAATTTCCAATCCAATCCAACCATTTTTATTCAACAAGAATGATGGAATCAACATTGATCTATCTACCTGTCTATCAGCAAACAGTGTCAGCGACGAACCAGCCTGTTCAAACGCACTCCAAAAGAAGATTACAAACACCGCTATAATATAGATAACTCCGATGCGGCTTTTTTCGTCTTTGGTGAGTCCGCGGTCGGTGATGATAAACACGGGCAATGCAAGCGAAATAGAGTAAATTGCAGCCGAAATGTAATCGTTGAAACTTTCTGAGCCTAAGGAGAATAGCACAAACATTACAGCCGCGCCTATGATGCAGCCCCACAAGCGGAATGGCGAATTGTGTACGTCGGTTTTTTCTTGATGATGTGCAATTGCCTCTTGGTGAGCAAGTTCGTCTTTTTCGTGACGGAGTTCGCTTTGTGCCGGAGGAAGTCCAATTTGCAGTCCCTCAGGAGTTTTGAGCACTTTATCTTTAAATAGCCAAAATACGAGTACCGAAAGCACCATTGCCACACCTGCGCAGAAGAAACCCCATTTGAAGTTTCCGGGGTTGGTCCAGTTGCCGTTGCCGAGCGAACCACAGATGAGCGGCGCAATAAATGCTCCCACGTTGATACCCATGTAGAATATTGTAAAAGCCGAATCTTTGCGGCTGTCGGTTTTTTCGTAAAGGTCGCCCACCATGGTTGAGATGTTTGGCTTAAAAAATCCGTTTCCAAAAATCAAGAAAACCAAACCGGTGAACATCAAAAATAGCGAAAGTGAATTGTTTACGTTGTCGTTGATAGGTCCGTTTGCTTCCATAATCGACTGATTTACAAAGCAAGCCGAGGCAAACATAAGGAATTGTCCAATTGCCATAATCAATCCTCCAAAAATAATGGAGCGACGGTTGCCCCAATATCTATCGGCAATGTATCCGCCCAAAAGCGGTGTAAGGTAAACCAAACCGGTGTACGAACCGTAAATTTCTGACGCCATTTCGTCGGTAAAAAATGCTGCCACAAGGTAAAGCACAAATAATGCTCTCATACCGTAATAACTAAAACGCTCAGCCATTTCGGTAACAAACAAAAGGTAAAGTCCTTTTGGGTGTCTGTTGTTGCTCATATTATTGTTTTAAATTTTTTTAATGTTAATGAAATCGGCGCAAAATTATAAAAATCTTAATTTCTTAATACTGTGTTTCGTTAAAAAATGTACCTTTGCATTATTAAATACGTAAAATTTTGATATGATGAAACCCACTTTATTAGTATTGGCCGCCGGTATGGGAAGCCGTTATGGCGGTTTGAAACAGATTGACAAACTTGGTCCTTCGGGACAAACTATTCTTCAATATTCGGCTTTTGACGCTGCCCGCGCAGGTTTTGGCAGGGTTGTGTTCGTTATCCGCCGCGACATCGAAAAAGATTTCAACGAACTTGTATTGCCCAAAGTGCGTCAGCATTTGCCCGCTGAATATGTTTTTCAAGATAAAACCGACCTTCCCGAAGGCTTTACTTTGCCTGCCGACCGCGAAAAACCGTGGGGAACAGGTCACGCCATTCTCGCCGCACGTAACGCCATCAAAGAGCCGTTTGCTGTTATCAACGCCGACGATTTTTACGGCAAGGAGGCTTATCAAACTATCTGCCAATATTTTAGCACTCTAAAAGATACCGACCAAAATAAATATTGTATGGTGGGTTATCCCGTAACCAACACACTGTCAGATTACGGCACAGTGTCGCGCGGAGTATGCACCACCAACGCTGAGGGCAATCTTGTTGACGTGGTAGAGCGCACCAAAATTATCCGTGAAAATGGCAAAATCGTGTTTATCGAAGGTGAAACCAAAACCGAAATTGCTGAAACTTCGCCTGTTTCGATGAACTTCTGGGGCTTCACTCCTTCGTTTTTCGGATATTTGCAACGCGATTTTGTATCTTTCTTAAAGGAAAATATCTCAAAACCCAAGGCAGAATTTTTGATTCCCACCGTTGTTGACGGATTAATCAAGAGCGGAACTGTTACTTGTAAAGTGCTCACCTGCAATGCTAAATGGTTTGGCGTAACATACAAGGAAGACCGCCCCATTGTGGTTCAAAAATTTGCCGACCTTACCAAAGCCGGCGAATATCCCGAGGAGTTTTAAAACCTTGCTCCAAGGGTAAAAACATTGGTTCTGTACTCGTAACTGTTGGTGCTTGCGTCCATAAAGGCATAGTCGAACGAAAACCGCGAAACCTTTATGCCCGCACCCAACGAGGGTACATAACTGTATGTGCGTGAGATATATAAGTGATTGTTTTTCATAAAGTCGGATATTCCAAAACGCACAAACGCCATATCCATAAACGAAACTTCTAATCCCGCGCAAGGATTAACGCAGGCAAAATCGCTACGTATCAGATAGTTGCGCTTTCCATCAAATGTAATTTCCGAACCAATTTCGCCCATAAAGGCAAATCGTCCGAGGTGCAGAGTGTATGCCGCCGACCAAAGAATCGACGGTGCGGTCTGCTCCACGCTGTTTTCGGGAATGCTGTTGCCAGTGGCAAGGTAGGTGCTGTCGAATTTTTCTTTGTTGATGTTCCACACGTCGAAAGTGGTGGTGGCATCGCGCAAGATAATTCCAGCAGAAAAATCTCGCTTTTTGTACGATGCGGCAAGGTCGATACCGAATCCGTATGCATGGGCAAACGAACCTTCCATTCGGTAGATGAGTTTCACATTTCCACCCACCGAAAGTCCCGGAATGCGTGCTATTTTTCTGCCCAACGAGAAAAACAATGCGTAATCGGCTGTGGAAAAATATGTTATGCGCGAAAAATCTGGTTCGCCGTTTTGGTCAAACAGGTAGATTGTGTTTTGAATATCGTCGACACCGAGCCTCAAAAAAGACAATCCTACCGAAGTGAGCGAGTCTGCCTGATAGCTCGCTGCGGCAAAATCGTATTGAGCCAGTCCCCCGAAAAAGAAACTGTGAGTAGCGCAAATATCAGTCTTGTAACCTTTTGGCACAGAAAGATTTGCCGGATTCCAATATCCTGCCGCAGCTTCCGAGGTAGATGCCACAGCACATCCGCCCAACGACTGCTCACGTCCGCAAGTGCCGATGTTCAAAAAATCGTTGCCGTATTTTACTACTTGTGCTTTCGCAGTTTGTGCCGTAATTATTATTGCTACTATTATAAATAAGGTGTACGCTGTTTTTGTCATCTTCTACTATTATCAATTTTTTTACAAATTTAGTAAAAAATTTTTTACAATCCTTTTGCAATATGGTCTTATATTTGCACGTCAAAAAGTGAAATTTGCATAACAGTAAAAAAATATGTCGGGAATAACCTCAAAATTGAAATTTGTGCCGAGTATGATCACCTGCACAAGTGCCTTCTGCGGAACAATGGCCACAATTTTTGCCTTAGACGGTGAACAAAGCCTTGTTTATGCTTCTTATTTTATTTTGTTGGCAAGCCTCTGCGATTTTAGCGACGGATTTGCGGCTCGCCTTCTCCATGCTCAGAGCGAACTTGGTAAACAACTTGATTCACTTGCAGATGCAATAAGTTTTGGAATAGCACCAACTGCAATAATGTATGCCCTTTTGCGTCAGGCTATGCACCTGCGGGGGGCGTTGATATCGTTTGACGGTGTGCAGATTGCAGTGCTTGCCTGCTCAGCCATCATTATTATATGTTCTATCCTCCGCCTTGCAAAATTCAACATCGACCCCGAACAGAGTTACGGTTTTAAGGGTCTTGCAACACCTGCTAATGCTCTGTTCATTGCGTCTATTCCGCTGATTCAGGCTATGGAACTCGAAGATTTTTGGCTCTACAATGTTTTAAAAGATTGCATTAGCTCGGCTGTCGATACCAAACTTATGCTTGGATTA
>JAFPYT010000241.1 GCA_017394445.1 Bacteroidales bacterium
CGGTGCGGGCATAGCGTCTTCGGGACAGATGCCGTATTTTTTGATTACCTCAAACACATCGTCAGCCGAACCACCTTCGCAAATTTGACTGAATCCGTGCATCCTCACGTGGTGCGTGGCGTTGTCCATATAATCCTTGTTGGCGACAAACATTTCGCACAGGTCGTATGTCCTGCCCGACGTGCGCAAAATCTCGCTTTCCACAAAACCCAACGTCGCATAATCCCAACACGTGCCGCTGAGGTTTTGGTCTTTCACCGAGGTGATGGGGTTTTGTTTGATGGTGGTGAAGGTTTGGGCAGAGGCTGTGAAACAGAAAAATGTCAGGGAAATAAATAGAAATGTTTTTATCATAATAAATGTGTATATAAAAACGTAGAGACGCGATTAATCGTGTCTCTACAATCAATTAAAATCAATTATTTTGTAACCTTGTCAAATGCCTCCACAAACCTGTCGATTTCTTTTTCGGTGATGCAGAGCGGCGGAATGAGGCGGATGGTGTTGACTCCGCCAGAAAATCCCGTGAAGATGTGCTCGTCGAACAACAGGCGTTTGCGGATTTCGGCAGCGTCGGCAAAGGTTTCGATGCCTATCATCAAGCCGCGACCGCGAAGGTCTTTGATAGCCTTGTGGCCTTTGAGTTTGCCCATCAGGTATGCGCCCATCTTGGCGGCATTGTCCATGTAGTTGTGCTTAGCCATCACGTCGGCGGTGGCAATTGCTGCGGCGCATCCGAGGTGGTTGCCGCCAAATGTAGTGCCCAACATTCCGAATTTTGCAGGTATGTCGGGGTTAATCATTACTGCGCCCACGGGGAAACCGTTTGCGATGCCCTTTGCCATTGTTATGATGTCGGCCTTAACGCCCGAATATTGATGCGAGAAGAATTTGCCCGAACGTCCGTAGCCGCACTGAATTTCGTCGATGATGAGCATAGAGCCGTTTTGCGTGCAGAGTTCGCGAAGTTGCTTCAAAAATTCGTCAGAAGCAATCTGCACACCGCCCACACCTTGGATGCCTTCTACGATAACTGCCGCTACATCGCTGTCAATCACATTCTTAACCGATTCGATGTCGTTGAGGTTAGCCCAAAGCACCTTGTCGGTTTTGTTGATTGGAGCCTGAATAGCGGGATTGTCGGTAACAGCCACTGCAAGCGACGTCCTGCCGAAAAATGCGCCGTGAAAACTGATAACCTTGCTCCTGTTGGTGTAAAACGAGGCGAGTTTCAAGGCGTTTTCGTTGGCCTCTGCACCCGAATTTACGAGGAAGAGTTTGTAATCGCTGTATCCGCTGAGTTTCTGCAACTTAACAGCCAATTCCTCTTGCAACGGAATGTGCACCGAATTAGAATAGAATCCGATTTTGCTTAACTGCGCCGTAATGGCTTTCACATAATCTTCCTGACAGTGACCGATGCTGATTACACCGTGACCGCCGTAGAGGTCGAGATATTTTTTACCCTCAGAGTCAGTGAGTTCCAATCCCTTGGCACTCTCTATCGTTATTGGAAATAACTTAAAAACTTCAAATGTGTTCACTTTCTTGATAATTAGTTATTGTATGGGTTGCAAATGTAAGATTTTTTTCGATTCAAACTCACAAAAACTGCAAATTATTCATTCCATCCTCAAATGCTCCAATGACCCAATGCCTTGGCATATAAATATATGAACAAATATGTCATAAGAGCGCCAAAGCACGAGGCCAATAATAGCATATTGTATCCATCGGCTTGATGCAAAAAGAAGGCAAGAGCCAACGGCACCACCAACACAATCACTCCGGCAAATGGCAATTCTTTAAAAGAGAATATCAAGCCAAGCAGCCATACTATCGCGCATAATATGGACGAGATATAAAAAAGTATGTCGTAATGGCAGTAATAAGTAAAAATGCCTGTTGCCGGTGTTGCCCAGGCTAATATAAACAAAAGAATGAATAGTAGTTTTCTCATAATTGTTTTATTTTTAGTAGATTTATTGCTGACAAAGATAACGTTTTTTTTGGGTAAAAAAACAAAAAAAATTTTTTTCGAGTTTTAGATATGCTCAATATAAAATATAATTTATAAATTTGCGTTATAATATAAACCATAATTTATGTTGATACAATTATGACAAAACATACATTTGGCAATCGTCTGCCGCGAAAGTTGCAGCAAAATATGGAGATTGTGGGCGAACAAATACGTCTTGCACGGCTCAGACGCAACCTTTCTATTGCGCAGATAGCCGAGCGTGCCACCTGTTCGCTGCCTACGGTGATGAGCGTAGAAAAAGGCGTTGCCACCGTTTCCATTGGTATTTACCTCCGCGTTTTATACGCCTTGCAGTTAGAGGCAGACATTTTGCTTTTGGCAAAAGACGACCCCTTGGGGCGTGATATTCAGGATTTGAATCTTAAACAACGTCAACGCGC
>JAFPYT010000242.1 GCA_017394445.1 Bacteroidales bacterium
AAAAATAAAAAGACTTTGCATGAAAAGAGCACCATTATTATTAGTCGCACTATTTCTATGTATATGTGCGTGTAGCGACAAGTTTGACAATAATTCATCAGACGATAACCGTTTTTTTATTTACAAAAACACCACTCCATACTACTTTTACGATAGCACAGGAGCAGAAATGATAAAATTCGGAGACAAAACCACCTACCCAATTTCGTATATAACTACATTTACGGACGTTACTCTTCAATATGCCACCTACAACCAACAGTTTTTTTCTAATTGGGACGGCATAGCAATTGATACCACTGGCAAAACTTGTTGGTATAGTTTCAACAAAGGTTGCTACGATAGCACTCATTTTAGATATTTTGTAAGCACACCTTTACTCGACGACACTATCGATATTGAGTATCTTTACGACACTATAAACGTCAATAACATAATGATTTATGTACACAAACTAACCTACAACGGTGTAATTATCAACGCTTACGAAGAGGATTCTACCAAGCACATTGCCTCCGACCACATTGATGTGTTTAAATACAAAGACAGCACTGTGGTAAAACCCGTCTACAAAGAGAAATCTACAAAATAGTAATACACAGCAAACCTACTATAAAACAATAAATTGCAAAGTAGATAAGTTTGCATTTTTTTATCAGGCTCACCATCCATTTGCAGGCTACGCAACCACTAATAAAAGCTGCCACAAAACCCACTAACAATGCTAATGTTGGTATCGGCGCTGTTGCTCCATGTTCAGCCAAATACTCTGCCGAAGGGGCTACTATGTGCTTAAAATCTAACAATGCCTCGCCCAAAATCGGAGGAATAACCATAAGGAATGAGAACTGAGCCACATTTTCGCGTTTGTTGCCAAGCAGAAGTCCTGTGGCTATGGTGCTACCCGAACGTGAAAGTCCCGGCAAAACGGCTATTGATTGTGCTATGCCAATTATAAATGCGTGTAGAGGCGATATTTCGCGTTTTTCGGTTTCGGGGTTAGTTTTAAAAAAGAATGTGAGTGCGAGCAAAATTGATGTAACTATCAAGCAGACACCAACAACCGTTATACTCGAAGCAAAAATTGCCTCCACTTGATCTTTAAAACAAAGTCCAACAATTCCAATAGGAATCATAGATATAACTATCAGTACCACATAACGTTGCGCATCATTTAATCTACGCCAAAGCGAAAGATTAGTATCGGGATTAAGTTTTTTAAAGAAACCAATTATCAATGCAAGAATCTCTTTGCGGAAAATTGTTATTGTAGCCAACACAGTTGCCACATGAACCACGATATCAAATGTTAATCCGCCTTCTTCGCTAACGCCCAAAAGGTGTTGACCTATCTCTAAATGTCCGCTGCTACTAACAGGCAAAAATTCTGTAAGTCCTTGAATCAAACCTAATAATAAAGCTTGTAATGTATCCATTTGTTTTTTGAGTAAAAAAACAAAAGACCGGTTTAAAATCCGGTCTTTTGAAAATCAATTATAAATTATTTAAAATTTTTGACAATGTTTTGAGCTATCTGCTCCATCTCCTCTTTAGGAAGTGTCATCTTATGCTCAAAATTGAGGTCGTTAACCTCGTTGAGCGGAATAAGGTGAATGTGCGAATGAGGAACTTCTAAGCCAACCACTGCAATACCAACCTTTATGCAAGGAACAGCAGCTTTGATGGCGGCGGCAACTCGCTTAGCGAAAGCCATATAGCGTCCAAGCTTGTCGTCGTTGATGTCGAAAATATAACTTACTTCCTCTTTGGGTACTACGAGAGTGTGACCCTTCTGAACGGGATTGATATCCAAGAAAGCAAAAAACTCATCGTTTTCGGCAATCTTGTAGCAAGGAATCTCACCGTTGATGATACGTGTAAATATTGTTGCCATAATTAAATAGTTATATCAAGAATTTTAAACTCGGTTTCGCCGGCAGGAATTTTAATTTTAGCTGTTTCGCCAACCTTTTTGCCCAAAAGACCCTTAGCAATAGGAGTTTCTATCGAAATTTTACCCTCTTTGAGGTTAGCTTCAGTTTCAGCTACGAGTGTGTAGGTCATTTTTGCCTTATTTTTCACATTCTGAATAGTAACCTTGCTTAAAATCTGCACGGTGTCGCTCTGAATTTGCGATTTATCAAGCACACGCGAGTTTTTGATAGTCTCCTGAAGTTTTGAGATTTTAAGTTCGAGCAATCCTTGAGCCTCTTTTGCTGCATCATACTCAGCATTTTCTGAAAGGTCGCCTTTTTCGCGGGCCTCGGCAATTTGTTTTGAAATGTTGGGGCGTTCCACTGCAATCAAGTGGTCGAGCTCATCGTTGAGCTTTTTAAGTCCTTCTTCTGTAAGGTATGTTATCTTGGCCATGTTATTGTTGTTTTGTACTAAAAAGTTATAATAAAAGAGAAACCGTAATGATGGATATTACGGTTTCTCCCATTGCACCGCAAAGATAAGTCTTTATTTTGGATAAAAAAAATTTTTTTTAAAGTTTCGATTACAAAAAGATTTTTATCCCTCAGCTCCGGGTTCTGCGAACTCATCGTCAGATACGGGTTCGGGAGCAGGCTGGTCGGATACGGGGGCATTGTCGTCGCCATAACCGCCGGGCACATCGTCGGGAATTTCCTCGGGCACATACTCCATAACGACTTCCTGCGGAGGTGTCGGAGGTTCGGTTAGTGTAACAGGAGGAGGAGTTGTCTCTACACTCTTTGGCTTGGGTGCAGGGGCGGGTTCTTCTTCGTTTTGGTTAAGTTGAACTTTCGATTTGCCGTTTTGTAATAGTTTGGAGAAATTGTCGTTGGCCTCTTGAACAATGTTTTCAACATTCTCACGGAATTTCTTTTCGGCTTGTGTATGACCCAGCGAATCTGCTGTGTCGTTGGGAATATCATAGTCGCCGCAACGTCCTTGATATAGAGCGTATTCTGATTTAAGTTTTTCACTTGCAACCCTGTATCTTGTCCAGAAGTCGAGATTCTGAAACAATTTGTCGTTTGACGAAATGTAGGCTGTAACCGCCGAAATCACTGCCACAAGCAGACTGAAACCGTTTACAAGCCATTCGGGAGAACTCTCAAAATGAAAAATGCTGCAAACAACATTGCCTACAAAAACCGACAACACTGAAATCACCGACACAGATACGCTAAACAGCATAATACGCTTTTGGTTGCGGTGGTAGGTGTCTCTAAACTCACCAGATTTTTTACTGAAAAACTGCTGTTGCGAATAATATCTGTTCTCTAAAAAATCTTTCTCGGTTTCGATTGGCTTACGCTTTTTTTGCTTAGAAGCAGACAATTCTGCGCTATTTTGAAGTCGATGCTCACGTTCTTGAATAGTTCTGCGGCGGCTAAACAACCATCTCAGCCAACCTGTAAACTGAGTGCTCGGCAGACCTTGACAAAAAGACACAAACCTGTCGATTATGTCAATTTGGTTGTCGGAATATCCTGCCGACTCCATTACTGTAATGTTGTTGCCGCTTTCGTTGTAGAGTTTACGGAAACTCTCTACCTGTTCGCGCTCTTCTTTGGTAAACAAGTCGGTGTAACGCATATAGGCGTGCAAGGCATACTTGCGACCAAGACCTGCATTTTTAACTATGCTGTCGAATCTTGTAAAAATATTTTGCTTTGCCATATATTTTGATAATGTGTTGTATTCAGATTAAAAGTTACTTAGCAGCGTTGGCACCCGAAACAATTTCGATAATTTCGTTGGTGATAGATGCCTGACGTACTTTGTTGTAACTGATGTTGAGTTCTTTGATAAGTTCGGTGGCGTTGTCGGTGGCCTTGTTCATCGATGTCATCCGCGCACCTTGCTCGCCCGCAGCACTTTCGGCAAGAATTGAGAGAAACTGCGTTTTAAGCCATTGTGGTATGGTTTTGTTTACAATTGTAATCTTATCTGGTTCAAAAATATAGTCTGTTTTGAATTTTGTCGGCTCGGCTTTAAATTGCAACGGAAGGAAATTTTCGATTTTGGTGTTCTGCACTGCGGCATTTACAAACTTGTTGTAAATAACCTTAACACAGTCGAACTCGCCCGAAAGATAGATGTCGGTAATTTCTTGGGCAATTTTTCCTGCGGTTTCGTACGTCACTTTTTCAATAGACTCAAAATCAGATTTGTATAAATCAAATCCGCGTTTGGCTATCTGCTCCGAAACTTTTTTGCCTATTGCGAAATATTTTATGTTAACGCCGGGGGTCTGCTCTTTGGTGGCGCGGTCAAACTCTGCCACAGCCTTGATAATATTGCTGTTGAAAGCGCCGCAGAGACCTTTGTTACTGCTGATGGCAATTACGAGGATGTTTTTTACCGCACGTTTTGAGGTATACTTGTTGTCGTTGTCCTCGGCGAGGGTTTCGGCAAGGAGCGACAGCATTTCGGCCATCTTGTTTTTATAAGGTGAAATTTTAGTGGCAAAGGTCTGAGCCTTGCGCAGTTTGGCGGCAGCCACCATTTTCATAGCCGAAGTAATTTGCCGAGTGGAGGTTACACTCGCTATACGTCCTCTGATTTCTTTTAAGTTTGCCATTGCTATCTATTTTTTAAACTAAGACAAATTTACGGAAAAAATATTAAATGCGCAACTATTTTTCAACAAATTTTATCTCCTGAGGCGAATAAACGTATCGGGTTTCGGTCTGGGTAGACACTTTGGTATCGTAATCAAGGTCTTCACCTTTGAATATCACCTCATACTCCTTGTGCGTTACCAAAAGTTCGTACATATCTTGGTTGTTGTCAACGATTTTTACCTCGTTGTCGTAAACAGTGGGATTGTCGGGAAACCACATAGCGTTGTCGAAACTTGATTCGATGTCAAACAACGATATTATGCTCTCGGTAGTTACGAGCGAAAGGTTGTAGTTTTCCCAAAAGCCTTGATTGGTGGCACTCATTACGGTGGTTAAACCAACACTTCCTTTACCAATAGTTACAAGACTGTATTTCATCGAGTTAGATTCAAACTCAATTTCGTTGCCATAGAATGTGGTGTCGGTATCTTTGATAGAAAACTCGGCTTTTAAATTGCCACCATCGGCATTGACAAAATGATAATCGGTAAAGCCATAATAAAAAGTGCCATCGTTAAAAAAACCGTACGACGCTTGCACAAAGTAGTATTTTTTTCCGTCAACAAGTATCGGACTGCAAAAATCAACGCGAGCATTAGGGTCGTTAGGATATAGGAATTTTAACAGAGCCTCGTTTTGCGGACGGTCGGACGAGTCGGCAGACACAGCGTATGTTTTTGGGGAATTGGTATTACCCTGTCGCGGCGAACCGTCTTTGCAACTCAACACAAAGACGAAGGATATAATAAAGGTAAATAGGAATAGTTTTTTCATTTTATTAGTAGTTTTATTGCCCAAAAATAAGGGTTTGATTTTTGAAAACAAAATTTTAAGCAAAAAAAAAATCCCGTAGTCTATTCAGACCACGGGAAATAATTATAAATAACAAAATCTATTCTTTGTATTTATCGGCAACGTCCTTAGCCACGGTTTCGATGGCTTTGGTGATGTCGTCGTTGATGGTGCCTTGCGATAGCGGGGTGAGGATGTCGTCTTTGTGGGCGTTTTCGAGAGTGTCGATAAAGTCTGCCTCAAAGTCTTTGATTTTGTTCAAAGGAACATCCTTCATAAGGTTGTGAGTACCGCAGTAGAGTATAGCAATCTGCTGCTCAACACGATACGGATGGTACTGCGGCTGTTTGAGGATTTCCACATTGCGGCGACCTTTTTCGAGAACCGCAACAGTGGCGGCGTCAAGATCGGAACCGAATTTTGAGAATGCCTCCAACTCGCGGAACTGAGCCTGATCGAGTTTCAAAGTACCTGCAACCTTTTTCATTGCCTTTATCTGGGCGTTGCCACCTACACGCGATACCGAGATACCTACGTTGATAGCGGGACGTACACCTGCGTTGAACAAGTTGGTTTCCAAGAATATCTGACCGTCGGTGATAGAAATCACGTTGGTAGGAATATACGCCGAAACGTCGCCTGCCTGAGTTTCGATAATAGGCAATGCTGTGAGCGAACCGCCGCCTTTTACCAAGTGCTTGATAGATGGCGGAATATCGTTCATTTGGCGTGCCACTTCATCATTGTTTATAATTTTAGCAGCACGCTCCAAAAGACGAGAGTGCAGATAGAACACATCGCCCGGGTAAGCCTCACGTCCCGGCGGACGACGGATAAGCAACGACACTTCGCGGTACGACACAGCCTGCTTGCTCAAATCGTCGTAAACAATCACAGCCGGACGTCCGGTGTCGCGGAAATATTCGCCGATGGCTGCACCTGCGTAAGGAGCGTAGTATTGCAACGCTGCGGGCTGCGACGCTGTTGCCGACACAATAACGGTGTAGGGCATCGCACCTTTTTCTTCGAGGGTCTTGGCGATATTGGCATCGGTAGAACCCTTCTGACCTATTGCAACATAGATACAGTAAACGGGTTCGCCCTTGTCGTAAAATTCTTTCTGATTGATGATGGTGTCGATAGCAATCGCCGACTTACCTGTCTGACGGTCGCCGATGATCAACTCGCGCTGACCACGACCGATAGGAATCATAGCGTCGATAGCCTTCAATCCTGTTTGAAGCGGTTCTTTTACAGGCTGTCGGTAGATAACGCTCGGGGCCTTGCGTTCCAAAGGCATATTGTATCGTTCGCCTGGAATCTCGCCCTTGCCGTCGAGAGGCTCGCCGAGGGTGTTGATAACCCTTCCGAGCAGACCCTCGCCCACGTCGATAGAAGCGATTTTGCCAGTGCGCTTAACAGTAGAGCCTTCGTGAATGCCTTCTGACGAACCCAAAAGCACCGCACCCACGTTGTCCTCTTCGAGGTTGAGCACAATACCTTTTACGCCGTTGTCAAACTCGATCATCTCGCTCGCCTGAACGTTCGACAAACCATATATAAGTGCCGTTCCGTCGGCCACTTGCAACACGCTGCCCACTTCTTGCAGTTCCACATCATTGCTGATGCCTTGCAGTTGGCGTTTTAGTATTTCGGAAACTTCACCTGGTTTTATAGAAGCCATAAGTATGTGAATTTATTTATTATTAATCAATTTATCTTTAAATACAGAGAGTTGTGTTTTTACACTTGCATCGTAACGCTTATCGTCGATGCCGATGATAATGCCTCCGATTATGCTCTCGTCGGTTTCGGTAGATAGTTGCACCTTACATCCGGGGTTAGCCTTCAAAACCATCTCCTCGATAGAAGCCGACAATGATGCTGGCGGGGTAACGGCTGTGGTGATGCTCACCTTCTTGATATTATTGTGGCTGTTGTAATATCCGCCAAAATTTAAACATATCATTTTCAGATAGTTTTCGCGCTTGTTTTGAACCAAAAGTTTAAAAAACTCCATTGTTAGCGGATCTACCTTAGATTTGAACATATCGCCAAAAGCCGTCATTTTGGCATCGCCCGAAATCACGGGACTTTCGAGCAGGAGTTTAAACTCGGGCACAGAGTTGATGCAAGCGAGCAGGCTGTCCATATCAGACTTTACCGCCTCGGTGCTGCCTTTTTGTACCGCAGTTTGAAACAGTGCTTTTGCGTATCTTACCGAAATTTTGCTGTCGTTCATTATTCAAAAAGATTAGTTTAGCGAAATGTCCGCTACGAGTTTTTTCATAAAGTCGCCTTGCTTGGTTTCGTTGCTGAGTTCGCGGCGGAGAATTTTTTCGGCAATTTCAACCGAAAGTTGACCCACCTTTTCAGAAAGTTCTGCCATAGCCGCATCTTTTTCGGCTTGAATTTCCAAACGTGCTGCGGCAATAATCTTATCAGCCTCAATTTTGGCGGCGTCTTGTGCCTCAGCCACAATCTTGTCTTTGGTGGCTTTGGCATCGCGGAGCATCTCCTCACGCTCGGCACGCGCCTGACGCATTATCTTTTCGTTTTCGGCAGTGAGTTGCTCCATCTGCTCCTTGGCAGCCTTGGCAGAGTCGAGTTGCTTTGCGATAGACTCCTCGCGCTCCTTAATCATTTTTAGCACAGGCTTCCACGCAAACTTTTTAAGTATAAAAAGCAGAATGGCAAACGACAGTACCATCCAAAAGAGCAATCCGAAATCCGGTGTAACTAAATTCATAGTCTATAATGTTTTAATAATAATCATTAAAAATATTCCGCCCTTTGCCAACCGCATCGCGGCGGAATATCAAGTTTTTAATCTTCGCGTGCTGTTAAGCAAGGATAACGAGCAGACAGCAAACTACTGCGAAGAACGCAACACCTTCGACCAAGGCAGCGGCGATAATCATATTGCTACGGATGTCGCCAACAGATTCGGGCTGACGTGCGATTGCGTCCATAGCCTGTGCGCCGATTTTGCCGATACCGATGCCGGCTCCGATAACACCTAAGCCTGCACCAATGCCGGCTCCGAATTTTGCCATATAGCCGAGTGCTACGGCAGGGTCTTGAATTGCGTCGAGCAATGCGCTCAAAATTGTCATAAGTGTCATATTGTCTGTATTTAAATTAAAAGTTCAAATTATATTACTAAATATCTAATGTTCTAAAAGTTAAGCAGCAGGAACTTTTTCGGGTTCGTGCTCTTCTGCCACAGCCATTCCAAAATATATTGCCGAAAGCAGGGTGAATACATACGCTTGGATAAACGCCACAAGCAATTCCAAGCACGACATAAATATTGTGAATACCAACGCTCCCGCGCCAACAGCATACGATCCAAAGAGGAATATCAGCGAGTAGAAACTGAGCGCAATAATGTGCCCAGCGGTGATGTTGGCAAACAAACGAACCATAAGCACCACAGGCTTGATAAACATACCTGCAAGTTCCACAGCGGGAATAATCGGCGGAACTTTTAACCATAGCGGAACGGTTTTAGGCCAGAAAATATCCTGCCAATACTCGCGTTTGCCACTGAAAGTGGTAATCAAAAATACAAAGCAAGCAAGCACGCAGGTGATTGCGATATTACCAGTAAGGTTTGCGCCGCCCGGGAAGATAGGTATCAATCCCAAAAGGTTGTTGATAAAGATAAAGAAGAACACCGTCATAAGGAACGGCATATAGCGGTCGGCGTGTTTTTTACCGATGGAAGCGATAGCAATGTCGTCGCGGATAAAGAGCACAAGCGGCTCAACAAGGTTGTAGAATCCGTGCGGAGCCTTGCCAACGTTTTTGCGGTAGTTGCGAGCCATACCTATAAATATTATGCAGAGCAACACCATACTAAAAAGCATTGCAAACACATTCTTGGTAATGGAAAAATCCCACGGGCGAACCTCCTCGCCATTAATCATCTCCACAATTTTGCCTTTGTACTGCTCTGATTCGCTGATGCGGAATCCTTCGTACTCGGCGTGTCCGTGATGAAAGTTTGACGACGAGAAGAAATGGAATCCCGATTTTTCGCTGTATAAGATACACGGCAGCGGCACGGAGATATGCGTGTCGTTGATAGTGGTTATGTGCCATTCGTAAGCGTCGCCGATATGGTTCATAATAAACGGACCGGGTTGGAAACCGTTACCTTCCTCGGATTCTTGCGCCGAAAGTGGCATTGCCGCAAAAAATATAAGCAGAATTAATACCGCTCTTTTTAATAAATCCATAATTAACAGCAGTTTACCGTTATGTTTAAACAATTCATTAACTAATCCCTAAGTTACGGAATATTTTTTAACACTGAACTCTTTTTTTGAGTTTTTTTATTAAAAAAAACTTAATTTATTTTTAAACTACGGATTTTCAGTTAGTTGGATTGCGATTTTTTTTGCAATTCTTCTGCTTTGCGTTTTTGTTCGAGATAATTGGCGAGCGATTCGGGAGTGGTTTTCCAACGCTCGTGAAACCAAACCCACTGATCGGGGTTATTATATATAATGTGCGACATTGCGTCGTTTTGCGCCTGAGTGTTGGCAATAATGTCGTAACGTCCCTCCGAATCGTAGATAGGCGGAATTTCGGGTTGTATTAAAAAGGTGTAAGTGTTGTCGGCATTGCGGAGGGTGCACATAGGCACAACGGCGGCACCTGTTTCGGCGGCAAGACGCGAGCAACCTATCGGAGTGTATGCGCTACTGCCCATAAAATCAACAAATTCGCCACGGATGTGCATACTGTCTTGGTCGGTCATAATAATAAGGCACTCACCATTGCGGAGGAGTTCCACAAGTTGCTCGTAGCAGCGGTGACGGGTAATATTGCGCATTCCACGGGTTTCGCGGAGCATAATCATAAACTTGTTGAGGGCGGGATTTTTGATTGCGCTGCTCACACCTGCGCTCTTGTAGCCGAGTTGCGGAGGCATAAAAGCCGAAAATTCCCATCCCGGAGTGTGAGTTACCAAGCATAAAACGCCCTTGCCACGGTTGTAGGCACGACGGAGATGCTCCTCCCCTTTTACGGTAAAATACTTGCTAAAAAATTTCCAATTGCGCTTAAAACCCCAAAGGGCATAGTCAGTAAAGGTTAAAGTAAGGTTTTGAAACACCCTGAGTCCCAACTGCTTATATTGGTCTTTATAACGTTCAGGACCAAACACCCGCGTAAAATTATCGTTCATAATGGCGGCTGTTTTTTTGCACATCAGATAGATATACTTGCACGCCCACTTGTGCCACGCAAGCAGTATACGACGCGACATAAGAGGACCCATCTTAAAAACCGAGTACACCATTATATATAGTATACGATTTCGTACAGGGCGTATAACCTTTCTTTTAAACCAAGTGGCCATTAATTTTGATGTTTGCGGTGCAAAGATAAAGAGATTTTTTAGTATCGAGTAATAAGATATGATTGAATTATTCAATAAGTGCAATAATTGCGATAAGCGTCCAAATCTCGAAAAAAAAGTGAGATTTGGACGGAGATCATTTTCGATAAGCGTCCAAATCTCGAAAAAAATTTGGGATTTGGACGGAGATTGATTATATTTGCCAAATACTAAAATAACAAAAATATGGAAAAGAGACTAATTTATTTGCTAATACTCATAGTTTTAGCAGGCTGCACCACCAATCCGAAAAGTTTTCCTTACGAGGTTTTCACCGACAGCGTTACGGTAGCACCTTCAAAAGTGGTAGAATTATCTGATTATAATGTGCTTATCGGTTGGAATTTTGTTCGTTACAAAGAATGGTTGATTTTTAGAGATGCCCCTTCGGTAACCCACAACTGCATCAAAGCAATATCGCCGGATTTTACTAAAACATCGGAGGCTATAAATATGGGCAACGGGCCTTGCGACATATCTCAGGCAACAAGTTTTCTAATCTATAACGACAGCCTGTTTTTACACGACTTCAACCTCAGCAAAATGATACACCTCGATATTGTTAACGACAGTATCGTAGCAAATCCCTATAAGACATTTAGTACAAAAAGTATGTTGACTCTTATACCTTTTGCAGAACAACGTTTTTTATCCGCAAGTATAATCGACTCGGCATTGATAAGGATTACCGACCTCAACGACAGCGTTTATTTTCGTCAGCCATACCCTCCCGACGAAACATTACAAAATATGGAAAGTTTTACACAGCAAGCAATTTATGTTAACACATCATATACCATTTCGCCATCAAAAGACAAAATTGCATTCGGTGTATTCGAGACGGGTATTTACGGATTTGGAAGGATAATTACACGAGATTCGCTGCATTTTGACAAAATAATTCCGTATTATTCCATTAAAAACTACCATATTGTAGAACCATACCTGATACCTGACAGCACACACATATTGAATGTTACAAGTGCAACATCGTCGGACAAATATGTTTTTTTTCTTCACCATGGCGGCGAAAGATGGGAAATTTTTAAAATGATTCAATCGCACCGGATTTTGGTTTATACTTGGGACGGCGAGCCATATAAGATGCTAACATTCAAAGAGAATCCCAACTTAGCCAAAATAGTCTACGACCCTGAGCGAAATATTCTCTACGGTATAGCCCTCAATCCCGAAAGCCAATATGTAGAGATTGAATTGGATGGGGTGCTATAAACCAAGTAAAAATCACAACACTAATAATCGTCTATATTTTACCAAATTACAATTATACACACCACAATTCACAAAAGTATACACCCCGAAACCGCCCTCAGAATATACCAGAGCGGAGTTTTAGCGTTAAGTATCTAATAACAAGAACGATAGGATTTACAATTGTAAAATATAAATGATAAATAAAAATCACACTTTACAATAAGTAAAGAATTAATCCGAAACAGCCATTTCGGAAATGGCTGTTTCGCAACTGAACATAGTTTGCAAAAATTCTGTAAAATTCCTTTACACCACTGTAAAAAAATTTTACACTTTTACAATTCATCTATTATCATAATAATCTAACAATCAGGCGACAACCCCATTTGGCACAATCGGTGTTAATTTTTTAGTGTAATGTTAAAAAGATTAAAATGAAAGCACTAAAAATAACATCGGTTTTAATAATTGCAGCGGCTACGGCTCAGGCTCAGCAAACAATGAATCTGCACGACTGTTTGCAATATGCCATGGAAAACTCCACTAAAATTGCCGCCGCAAACGAAGAGGTTAACATAACCAAAATAGATTCGCGCGACGGTTGGCTAAAAGCATTCACCCCTTCGGTAAATGCTTACGCTCAGGCGCAGTGGTCGAGCGGAAAAACAAACGACCCCGAAACCAATATGTACAAAGAACTGAAAATGTTTCAAGAATATTTTCAAGTGAGTGGCAACATGGTGCTGTTTGATGGTTTTAGTGCAGTTAACCAAATTAAAATCAACAAAATAGCCTCGCTCACAGGCAAAGAAAAACGTCAGATTACCACCGACAATGTTTGCTTAGAAACCGTTAAGGCATATTACAACTACACATATTACAGCAAAATGAGCGCAATTGCCGAAAAAGAGTTGCAAAATGCTTCGCTTTCGCTCCAAAAGGCTCGTCGCGAATACGAACTTGGCAACAAAAGCAATCAAGATGTACTTGAAAAAGAGGTGTTTGAGGCACAGGCTCAATACACTTTTGCGGATTACAACGCTCAAAAAAACAACGCTTTAATGACTTTAAAAGCGTCAATGTTTTTCCCTGCCGAAGATAATCTATTGATCGACACTACTATAAATCAAGCCGTTGAAACCGAACAATTAGACGATATTGCTCAAACAGCCACTTTTGCGGTAGATAACAATAGCGACATAGTTTTGGCAAAAAACTCAATGGATATTAAGCACATAGAACTAAAAACCGCTCGTTGGCAGTTTCTTCCGCATGTAGAGATGACGGCAGGTTGGAACACAACATACGCGGTGCTTCTCGACAATAGAAATTTTTATCCTCCGTTTAGCGACCAATTTAAAAACAACGCCGGAAAATATATCGGCATTAACGCAAGTATACCTATTTACAATCGTTTAGGCAAATTTTCTAACCTTTCGCGCAAAAAATCTAATTACAAAATTGCTTCATACGAATACGAAGAACGTCGCCGCGAAATCGAAAACGCTGTTTATTCGGCTTACGACGATGCTTCTTCTGCCGAAATATCACTTACAGCAGCACAAAAAGCGGCAGAACTAAACCAAAAATACTATCTTGCTGCACAAAGAAAATTCGAAATGGGAGTTATCTCTTACATTGATTTCAACGAAACTTTCAACAAGTATCTTGAATCACAAGCCAAATACTACAACGCACTTTTCAACTATCGGTTGAAAAACGCTGTGGTTGAATACTATAAAGGAAAACCTTACGTGGAACAATTTTAAACTATAACTAATATGGACATTGTAATCGAACAAAAAAAAGGCATAAAAAAATACTTCCAAAAAAAATACATTTGGTATTGGATAGGCGGAGCGGTCGCGCTTTTGCTCATCTACCTGCTAATCACCACCGACAGC
The DNA here is from genome assembly GCA_017394445.1 of Bacteroidales bacterium. Classification (GTDB taxonomy): domain Bacteria; phylum Bacteroidota; class Bacteroidia; order Bacteroidales; family UBA3824; genus UBA3824. The sequence continues at coordinate 13,920 of JAFPYT010000242.1, forward strand.
AATTCGGTTTCGGTTAAGAGCGAAAACTTCAACATAGCCGAGGTTAAAGAGAGCGAGTTTAACGACTATATCCGTCAGAGCGGCCAGGTGCTACCGATGAACACAGTGCAAATCAGTCCGTTGGAAGGCGGAATTGTTGAGGAGATTGTCAACGAGGAAGGCTCAACGCTCAAAGCCGGCGATGTGATTGTACGCCTATCGAACCAACAGTTAGATATGGAAATACTCCACTCCGAAGCCGACCTTGCCGAAAAGGAGAATCATCTTCGCAACACAATGATTGATATGGAAAAACAAAAGTTAGACCTTGAACAAAACCGTCTTACCTACACCCGCAACCTCACCCGCGCCCGCCGCGACTACGAGCAGAAAAAGAAACTCTACGCCGAAAACCTCTGCTCAAAAGAGGAGTTTATTCAATCAGAAGAAGACTTTACACTTGCCAAACAGCAGTTGGAACTCAACCAAAACCGCGCAAAACAAGACAGCCTTTACCGCAGCGTGCAAATCAAAAATCTTCAAGAAAGTCTCGCAAGTATGCGCAAAAATATGGAAATGATTACCCGACGCAAAGAAAACCTCAATATCAAAGCCCCTATCGACGGCGAACTCGGTCTGTTAGACGCAGTTAAAGGTCAATACATACGCGTTGGCGACAAAATAGCGCAAATCAACAACCTCGAAAGTTACAAAATCGAAGTCCTTATCGACGAGCATTACATCGACCGCGTTACCTCAGGACTTGACGCCACTTTTGAGAAAAGCAACGAAACATATTCGGCACAAATCCGCAAGGTGTATCCCGAAGTGCGCAACGGCAAATTCCGTGTAGATCTTAAATTTACTGGCGAAGAACCCGACAACATCCGCACAGGTCAAACCTATTATCTTAATATCCAACTTGGAAGTCCCACCAACGGAATCATCATTCCCAAAGGCACATTCTATCAACACACTGGCGGACAATGGATTTACGTGGTAGACGAAAGCGGCAACTACGCCGTAAAACGCTCGATACGCATAGGCCGCCAGAATCCAAAATACTATGAAATTCTTGAAGGTCTTGAACCCGGCGAAAAGGTAATAATCTCTGGTTACGAAAACTTTGGAGATAGCGAGAAGGTGGAATTTAAGTAATTGACAATTCATAATTCACAATTCATAATTAAGAATTACTATGAAGATAATAATACGCAACTTAATAAGTACAATATCCAAATTCAAAGCGGCTTGGATAATGAATTTTGCTGGCATAACGGCGGCTCTCACTGCGCTTATGTTTGTGGGTATGCAAATAAAATACGAAAACAATTTCGACAGTTGCCACCCAAACGCCGACAGGATATTCAATGTGTATCAGGATATTGAACGTCCGTTTAATATCATACTCGAACGTCCAAATATAGAAATTTTTGGCAATCTATCACCCAAAGTAGAAGCATATTCTGCCGTAATGGATTGGGACGAAAAATTCTACTTAGAAACCACCGACAATGGCACAAAACACGGTTATTACGAATATGTAATAGGCATAGATTCAGGATTTGCCAAAATGTTTAACTTCAACTTGATTGCCGGCACCACATCATCACTCTCAGTGGCAGGCAACGCAATGATATGCGAATCAATAGCCCAAAAATTATTCGGCTCTACCGACGTTATAGGCAAACAAATTAATGTAAACCAATTGTGGTGCGGTGGCGACGGAACTTTAACTATAACAGCCGTTTACAAAGATTTTGAATCAAACACACAAACCAAAAACTGCGTATATTTTTCACTCGACAACACAGGCAAAGAAAATAACTACGGACGCAATTTTCTGTGCTATGTGATGCTATCGTCGCCCAACGACCGCGAAGAGATAGAAACGCTTTTCAACCAGCACATTAAGGAAGAAGGAAATAATCCGCCATACCTACTCGACCCTCTCAATAATGTCTACTACCACAACGAAAACAGCGAAGGTTTTGTCAAAAGCGGAAGTGCTAAAACCACTACAATGCTCACTATCATAGCGTTAATTGTGCTTCTGATAGCGGCTGTAAACCAAACCAACTTTAACATAGCCCTTATACCAATGCGAATCAAAAGCATCAACACCCAAAAAGTGCTTGGATGCAGCACCGCTCAAATGCGTTGGCAACTCTTGGGCGAAAATTTTATAATAGTGATTATCACTTGGTTAACTGCGCTTTTGATGTTAAAATTATTAGGCGGCACTTGGATTACATCGTTTCTTGTACCCGACGACGTGTCGATTTCAAGCAACTTTGGAATTTGTATTTTGGTAGGTGTATTATCGCTAATAATAAATTCAATATCAAATATTTATACCATTAACAAACTCACTACTGCAAATCCGGCATTGGTGCTCAAAGGTTCGTTTGGACACTCTATATCGGGTAGAAAACTGCGTAACTCTCTGCTTGTGTTCCAATTTTTTTCGGCACTATGCTTTATCTCTATTGCCGTAAGCATTTGGCTACAAATCAAGCATTTAGAAAATTCAAACAACATCCTTGATCAAAATCAGATTGCTACATTCAAAATCAATGAAAATTTTGGTTCAAAATTCGACTTGGCAAAACAACGCCTCACCGAAAACAGCACAATAGAAAACGTGGCTGCAAGTTCGCAACTTATTGGAGGCAACGACACGTTCAACACTATGGGTTTCATTTGGAAAGGAACCGACACACTATACTACAATTCAATAAATTGCGCAGGCGACATTCTTGAAGTTTTCAACATTCCTATAAAAGAAGGCAGAGGATTTAGCGAAACTCGCAAAAACGACATAGGTAACTACGATTTTCAAAACGACTGCATAATCACATCCGACATTGCCAACGACCACAATATACACTTAGGCGATTCTATCGGAGGTGCAGTTAGGGGCATAATAGAGAAAGGAGTTAGAATTGCATCGTATCGAATGGAAACAAAGCCCCTTAGACTGTGTCTTTGCAAAGCCGACTATCTGTCTTTTTGCTACGTGCGCATAGCCAAAGGAAGCAACGTAAAAGAGGCTATCAACCACATAACCACAGTGGTAGGCGAAATTGCTCCCGAATTGCCATTAGAAATTGAGTTTTACGACACAGTGTTCCAACGCCTCTACCAAAAAGAAATCAAAACCTCTGCCACCACCATCTTTATGGCGATACTTGCAATATTGATTTCGATAATAGGCGTATTTGGAATGGTAACATTCGATACAGAATACAAGCGTCAAGAAATCTCCATCCGCAAAGTATTTGGAGCCGACAACAGCAACATTTTCAAATCGGTTAACCTCAAATACATAAAGATGGTAGGGATAGGATTTGCATTAAGTCTGCCAGTAACATATTATGTAATAAGCAATTGGCAGCAGTCATTTGTAGAAAAAATATCACTTCCGTGGTGGTTGTACATTCTAATTCTCATTGGCATAACGCTCCTCACCATAGTGATAGTAACCGTTCAATCTGCCAAAACCATCTTCCAAAACCCCGTGGAGGGAATGAGGAAGGAATAAGTTTCCTTAAATAAAGGAAAGAATTTGAAAAAGTTTCCTAAAATAAAGGAAAGATTTTATAAAAGTTTCCGTGAATAAAGGAAACTTTTATATTTTTGCAGAAAAAAAAGTTTTACTGCCATGAATACAAAAGACATTTTTAAGACAATATTAACCCTCAGACAGAACGAAATGCCGTTCGAGATAATATGTAGGGACGAACTTCTACCGTTAGATAGAAAAAAGATAATAACGATCCCCGGCGTAAGGCGATGCGGCAAATCGTCGATGATGGAGATAACCATAAACCGTCTCATCGAAAGCGGAATCGACAAACGTCGCATACTTTGGATAGGGTTCGACGACGAAAGGCTTAGAAATATAGACAGCGATAAACTCGATGACATCTTAAAGGCGTATATGGAAATGTTTCCAGAAATAGCCCTAAAAGACGTGTATATGTTTTTCGACGAAATACAGTTGGTAAAAGATTGGGAATATTTTGTACTTCGGGTTTTCAAAAACTATTGCAAGAATATTTATATATGCGGTAGCAATGCCACAATGCTGTCCACCGAACTCACTTCCGCATTGCGAGGCTATCCGCTTGAATACGAAATACTTCCACTTTCGTTTAACGAATATTGTCGGTTTAAAGCAATCAAAACCAACACCTTTTTAGAAAGCGAACAGGCGGTTTTGCGTAATGCGTTCAAAGATTTCAACTCAAAAGGCGGCTTTCCCGAAGTTACGCTCGCCAACACAGAAAGCGAACGTCTAAAAATCCTTAACGCCTATTTTAACACTATGTTGCTCAAAGACTTGGCAGAGCATTACAACATAACCAACACAAATGTAGCACGTTACTTTGTTAAACGTATAATGAACAACGTTACAAAGCCAACATCCATCAATTCAATTTACAACGACATAAAGTCGCAGGGACTAAAAATAGCAAAAGACGAACTTTATCTATGGGCAAATTATGTATGCGCCATATTTATGTTTATAAAAGTGCCAAAATTCGAGTATTCGATGGTAAAGGAAGAAAACTCACTCTTCAAATATTATTGTATCGACAACGGTTTGCGCGGTGCTGTAATGATGCCACAAAGCGATGACTACGGCAAAAACCTCGAAAATACCATATTCCTGCACCTATACCGTACTAAGGGCATCGACGGCAAGGTATGCTATTTCAAAGACAAAACCGAATGTGATTTTCTTGTCCGCTCAGGCGAAAAGGTTGACAAATTGATTCAAGTTTCGTGGGACATCTCCAATCCTCAGACCTTTGAGCGCGAAGTACGTGGATTAACCGATGCTGCCGATGCCACAGAGTGTAAAAATCTATTTATCATAACCGACGACGATGAAAGAACTATCGAATCAAACGGTAAAACCATCAACATAATTCCGGCATGGAAGTATTTATTAATGTAAATTCCCCCGAAAAAAGGAAAGAATTTAAAAAAGTTTCCTCTATAAAAGGAAACTTTTTTATTTTCCTCTCCCCCACCCTGTAAACTTATTTTACATCACTGTAAAAAATCTTTACACTTTTACACTCTTACAAAATCACAAAACATTACTTATCAGCGCATTAACCATTTTGGCACGGGTAATGCATTATTTATGGCAAAAACAAATTTAGTATAAACAATAAAACACAAAATACTATGCTTAAAGTAACAAACCTCAGCAAAATCTTCTCTACCGAAGAAGTACAGACACTCGCATTAGACGGTGTTTCGTTTGAAATCAAAGACGGCGAATTTGTAGCCATTATGGGTCCTTCGGGATGCGGCAAATCTACACTTATGAATATCCTCGGTCTGTTAGACAACCCCACATCAGGCAGTTACGAACTTATTGGTCAGGAAGTGGGCAATCTCAAAGAAAAAGACCGCACGCAATTCCGCAAAGGCAACATCGGTTTCGTGTTCCAGAGTTTCAACCTTATCGACGAACTCAATGTATATGAAAATGTGGAACTTCCGTTGCTTTACCTCAAAATTAGTTCATCTGAGCGCAAAAAACGTGTTGACGAAATTCTCAAACGTATGAACATCGCACACCGGGCAAAACATTTTCCACAGCAACTCTCCGGCGGTCAGCAGCAGCGTGTGGCAATTGCCCGTGCAGTGGTAATGAACCCCAAGTTGATTCTCGCCGACGAACCTACTGGTAACCTCGATTCTAAAAACGGCCGCGAAGTGATGGAACTCCTCACCGAACTCAACCGCGAAGGCTCCACTATCGTTATGGTTACCCACTCGCAAAAAGACGCCGCAAAAGCACAACGTATCATCAACCTCTTCGACGGCAAAATTGTTTCTGATGTAAAGAACGAACTGTAAATAATTGACAATTGACAATTGACAATGAACAATTAATTGTCAACTGTCAATTCTAAAATGATAAAAATATGAAATTCTTTCGACTCCGTTCGCTGACCACGCTTCCCTCGCTATTGAATATCACGGGAATAGCCATCGCCATAGCCACGTTTTACACGCTTATGTCGTTGGCCGACTACTCGCTGACCTTCAACCGCAGCATCAAAGACAACGAGCGCATCTGCCAGATAATCTAC
>JAFPYT010000243.1 GCA_017394445.1 Bacteroidales bacterium
ATCCTAACTCGTTGAGTATTATCAACATAGAATACACCTCTTGTCCTGAGCTGCATCCCGGATGCCATATATTAATATGTTGTGCTTTGGCGTAACGCGAAGAAATGAAATCGCACACCTGACACCATACTTCAGGGTCTCTAAACAACTCAGTGGTGTTTACAGTAATCTGGTTAACAATCTTTTCTAAGTAATTGTAATCTTTGTTGATGTTGTCTATTAAGGTTTGGATAGAGATATTATTGTCGGTGAGAATTTTTTCTACCCTTCGGTAAAGCGATTTGTATGAATAGTCGGAAAAGTCGTATACAGAAACTGTATTAAAAGTTTTGCATAACTTATATATGTCTTGTTGCGAAATTTCCATTAATCTACAAAATTGTTTACATCATAAATAGCGGTGCGAATTTACTAATAATTTTAAAATAAATTTGCTTAACGAGCTCAAAAAATTTATTTTTTGTACAAAAGGCATGTTTTTTGAAAATGGAATAAAAGTGAGATGTAAATATTTTTACATCGTAAATAGTTAACAATTAGTAAGATATATTTTTTTTTAGAAAAAAAGTTATAAAAACAGAAAAATTTGCGGCACGGAAATAATTTTTTTTTATAAATTTGAACTTTGAGAAAAAACTGTACTAACATAAAAAATTATAACGGGCGCAATTAGGAAAAAAATACGAGCCGGACGATGGGAAAGATACATCAAATACTTGATAGATTGGATATTAGAAATAAACTGATACTACTGTTTTCGGTGGTGGCAGCTTATATTCTTTTTTTCTGTATCTATGCTCTTGTTTCGTTTGGTCACGTAAAAGAGCACGTTGAATCTTTTTCTGATACCCAAAGTGCAGGTATTTATCCACTTTTTGCCTTGTCGGAAGAAGTTTACGGTCTTGTAATTCAAAATCACGCTTTAATCGAAACTGGCAGCGATGTTGTTACCATTCAGCGCCATCACAACAAGTTTAAACAGTTTTACGAGGTGCGTATCAAAGAGTACGAAAATGCCCTTACCGCCAACAGCCTTACCACATCTGAAGAGGTAAAACTGCTCGATCGCCTTAAAAACGAATTTATTATCTACCAAAATGTTAATAAAGACATTATCCGCCTAATTATCAACAATAGGCACGATGCAGCCCGCGAACTTCTTAGCGTAAAGGAAGTTAGTGCTTTCGACGATATTCGCAAAACCATCGACCGTATGTATGTGGCTCACGAACGCGAACTTGCAATAAGCGATTCGGCTATTCGCAGTGAAATAACAAAATTGCGTATTTCGCTTGCTGTGCTGTCTGTCCCAATGCTCGCTATGATTATATTTATAGCGTTTTATGTGTTTAGATATCTCAAAATTAGTTTTGCCTCTATGCAAGATTTTGTTAAGATTCTCAACACAGGAGCAGTGCCCAATATCCGCCTCAAAGAAGACCAGACTGAAATTGGAAAACTCAACGGACTTATCAACTGTACCGCAGATAACTTTAAGAAACTCACCGAGTTTTCTAACGAGATTTATAAAGGCAATTACGAAACAGGTGCAGGTCTTTCGGCACCCGACGGCTCTATGGCCAAATCGCTTATCGACCTTAGCGAGCGACTTTCTGCCACAGAAAAAGAGCAGAGCCTTCGCCGTTTGGAAGACGAACAGCGAAATTGGACAACCCAGGGGCTTGCCAAGTTCGGTGACATTATGCGTCACAACAACGAAAACATAACAATCCTTTCCGACGAAGTAATCAAAAACCTTGTTCATTATATCAACGCCGGTCAGGGTGGTTTGTTTATCCTCGACGACACCGACCCAAATAATGTGTTCCTTGATATGTTATCGGCGTTTGCTTACGACCGCAAAAAATATCTCACACGCCGCATAACCCTCGGCGACGGTCTTATTGGAGTGTGCGCTCTCGAAAAGAACACCTTATATATTACAGACGTTCCCGACGATTACATGGAAATTGAATCGGGATTGGGCGATGCCAAACCAAAATGTTTGTTGATTGTGCCGCTCAAATCCGAAGAAAAAATTCTTGGCGTAATAGAGCTTGCATCGTTTAACCTGCTCAAAAAATACGAGATACAGTTTGTAGAGCAGCTTGGTGATAGTATAGCATCTACATTATCGTCGCTCCGTATTAATGCCCGTACAGCCGACCTTCTTCAAGAATCGCAGAAAAAATCAGACGAACTTGTGCTTCGAGAGGCTGAGCTTCGCAAAACCATGGACGATATGAAAACCGCCCGCGACGAAGCCCAAAAACGTGAGGCAGAGATGTCGGGTATTCTTTCGGCAGTAGACGAAACCATGTTGAAGGCCGAGATTGACCCCGAAGGTCGCCTTATGTCGGCAAACCAAAAATTTCTATCGGCACTTGGCTATCGCAAAGACGAGCTTATTGGTCGCAACATCAAGAATATCATTACCGAAGAAAATCTCGAAAACTTCGATATGGTGTGGCAGAATATCTGTTCGGGACAGTCGTATCAGACTACACTCAAACAGAAAAACAAATTTAACGAAACCATTTGGCTATTAACACAGTACACCCCGATTTTCGACGCCGAAAATCACGTTGTACGTATTCTTTACATCGCCAACGACATTACCGAGCAGAAAACCATTGAGGAAAAAAACAAGCGACTACTTTCGGAATCGCTCGAAAAAACCGAGGTGCTCATGTCTACCCAAGAAAAAATGGCAAAGAGCCGTATCGAAATGGCTGGTATTATGACCGCTATCGACGAAACCATGATGAAGGCAGAATACACCGTAGAAGGCAACCTGCTTACGGCTAACACCAAGCACATTATTACAATGGGCTACGATTACGAGAAGACCAAAGGAAAAAATATTCTTACCTTCATTCCCGAAGAAGAAATTGACGAATTTAAGACTTTGTGGCAAAATGTTTGCGAGGGAAATCTACACCAGATGACCGTTAAACGTAAGAGCAAGCTTACTGGGAAAGACATTTGGCTTATAAACCAATACACGCCCGTAAAGGACGCCAAAGGTACCGTTCTTAAAATTCTTTACACCGCTATCGACATCACCAAGCACAAGGAGATAGAGGAACAGGCAATGAGTCAGGTAACGCAACTAAAAAATCAGAACGAAAGGCTGTCGTCGCAACTGGCAGAGGCAGGATTGCAAACCACCGACCTCAGAGCAAGGCTCGAGCAAGCCACCAACAAAACCGAAGCTCTTGAAAAGCAGCTCGGCGAATCGCAAGAGAGCGAATTGGAGCTTACCGAACGCCTGCACAAAGCCGAAACCTCAGAAACCGACCTTGAAATTAACTACAACGAGACCAAAAACCGTCTCGCCGAAATGGAGGTTTTAGTTAACCGCTTGAAAGACAGAGAAAAACTTATGGCTGAGCAGATGGCTCAAAGTAAACAAGAAGTTGAAACTATTAAAAACCAATATAACGAAATAGAAAAAATAAGAAACCAATCCGATACCGAAAAAGACACCTCTGTAGACCTTAAATACAGGGAATGGTTAAAAAGTTTTGGCAACGGAGCAAAAAAATGAAACAAAATTGTTAATGTTAAGTATAAATTCCGTAATTTAGCACCGCTATTTTAACACAGAATATGGCAGAAAACACAACCTACATAGAAGAAGACGACGACGAACCCAAAAAGGCGACGGCAACCAACAATATGGTGCTGTACAGTACCATATTGGGCTTTGTTATAGGTTTGGCGTTTCCTGTCGGTGCCACTTTCCTGTTTTTGAGAGGACAGGAAATTTCGTTATTCAACATTATAGCTGCTCACACCGGCGGTTCTGAAATGCTGTGGATTATCGATTTGGCTCCGTTTGTGATAGCATCCATTTTCAACTTTTTTGCCCGTCGCAACCGTAAACAGAACGAGGACCTTGAACGAATGCTCACCGAAAAAAACGAGATATTCACTCGTAACTCGATGATTGCTAAGCGAATTGGTGAAGGCGACCTCTATTTCGATACAAGCGAAATTGACCAAGACGATCTTCTCGGACGTTCGCTCCTTATAATGAAAAACAACCTTGTGGCAACGTCGCAACGCGAAAACGAGCAGAACTGGATTGCCAAGGGAAAGGAAATTGTAGGTGATATTCTTCGTCAGCGAAACAATATCAGCGAACTTGCCTACGAAACCATTATCAACCTTATTGAATATATCAACGCTGTTCAAGGTGCGTTCTACCTCTACGACGACGACAACGAAAAACTCGTTAACATAGCCACATACGCCTACAACCGCAAAAAATACATTACCCAAGAATTTAAAATTGGTATCGGTCTTGTAGGTCAGGCCGCTTTTGAACGTGATATTATCTACCGTCGCGAAATTCCCGACGACTACGTTACCATTAGTTCCGGCATACTTGGCGACAAAAAGCCAAAGACTCTCTTGCTTTCTCCGCTAATCAGCGACGAAAAACTGCAAGGTGTTATCGAGTTCGCCTCGCTCAACGATGACATGCCCGACAAGACACTACGTCTTATTAAAGAGGTAAGTCAAATTATTGCGCAGACCATATTCAACCTCAAGGTTAACACTCAGACAGAGAAACTCCTCCGCGAAGCTCAGGAAATGACCAAACTTTTGCAGAAAAACGAGGAGGAACTTCGCAAAAATGCCGACGAGATGCGCAAAACCCAACTCGAACTCCAAGAAACAAACAAACAGTTGGAGGCACAGATTCGCGAGGTGGAACGTGGTCAGAAACGTCAGTATGCCTTGCTCGAAAACGCATCCGAGGTTATCTCTATTTACGACGAGACAGGAATTGTTACATACGAAAGCCCGTCGGCAAAAAACATTCTCGGTTACGACCCCGATTATATTGTCGGCAAAAGCGCGTACGAAAAATTCGACGATGTGTCTAAACACCGTTTCAAAGAGGTTTTCTCTCGTCTTCTCCAAGATCCCGACAATCCCGTTACATTTGAATATCAGTATCAGAAAAGCGACGACGAGCAGTTGTGGCTCGAAGCCACAGGTAGAAACCTTTTGAACAACGCCGCTATTCAAGGCATTATCGTCAACACCCGCGACATCACCGTGCGCAAGATTGCCGAAAAAGCGCAGCGTATGCAAGGTGAGATGCAGGCATTGTCAGAGAACTCGCTTGATATGATCGCACGTTTGAATCCCGAAGGCAAGTTCTTCTATGTCAACCCCGTGGCAGAGCAGTTCACTGGTCTCAAAAAACAAGATATGCTGCAAAAGCAAATCGACGAAGTTGCACTCAACGAGAAAATTGCCACTGTATTCAAAGATGCGCTTGCCCAGGTAATGCAAACCCAGCAGATGTACGAAAACGAAACCAATTTCCCATCTGCCGAAGGCGAGGAGCGCATTATCCAGTTTAACGCAATACCCGAGTACAACAAAGAAAAAGAACTCGAAACCATCTTGTTTGTGGCACGTGATATCACTGAGCGCAAACTTATCGAGATGGAAATCGAAGAAAAGAACAAGAGCATCACCGAGAGTATCAACTATGCTCAGCGAATCCAATCGGCAATTATTCCGAGTCTCGACGATATTTTGCAGAAATTGCCCAAGTTCTTTATGTTCTACCGTCCGCGCGACGTGGTCAGCGGCGACTTCCCGTGGTTCTTTGAAAAGAACGGCGATATCTACATTGCGGCAGTAGACTGTACTGGCCATGGAGTGCCAGGTGCATTGCTCTCATTTATTGGATATTTCAACCTCAACATTATAGCCGACCACGCCGAAGGCCTTCACGCTGGGCAGGTTCTCGACCAACTTCACCTTGGTGTGCGTAAAACATTAAAACAAGATAGTGAAGAACAAGAGGCACGAGATGGCATGGATATTGCTTTATGTAAAATTAACTTTGAGACTGGTATACTCCATTTTTCGGGTGCTCACAGGCCTTTGTACTATCTCAACGCGCAACGCGAACTCATTCAGTATAAAGGAACTGCCCAAGCAATTGGCGGAAAACCGCCGCGCAAAGGCAAGGAAGAAAAGAAGTTTGACAACTACGAAATTAAGTTCGTTCCTGGCGAAAAATGCTTCTTCTTCTCCGACGGACTTCCCGATCAGATAGGTGGCGAAGAGGGACGTAAATATCGCCCCGGACGTATCAAGGAGTTGATTGAAGCCAATCCAGAACTTACAATGGCACAGTATCGGGATCTTTTTGAAAAAGATTTCTTCGACTGGAAAGGCGCGAACAAACAGGTTGACGACATATTATTAATTGGTATAGAATTTTAACGTAATATTCAAAATAAAATATTATGGCAGGTATTAACAAAAAAGAGTCATTAGATTTCGTGTACGACTTCTACGTAAAGATGAAGCGCAACAAAATCAACTTGGCTTACGAAGGCGAGATAACGCACCAGATCACCAAGGCGTTTACGTCGCTCACCGAAACCAACATGGTGCGGGAGGAGGACGCAAGCTCCGTGCAGAAAAAGGTGTTCCACGTTATGGTGGAATGTCTTCAAAATATCAGCAAGCACGCCGAGGTAACACCTGGATCTACCGATAAAAAGGTAGGACGCGGAATCTTTATGGTAAGCAAAGGTGATACAGAGTACAATGTTACTACGGGCAATGTTGTACTCAACGAAAAGGTGGAAAGACTTACCGAAATGTTAGAGAATATCAACAGCCAAGACAAAGACGGGCTAAACAAGCTTTACAAAAAGCAGATGCGCGAAGGGCACATCTCAGAGAAAGGCGGCGCTGGTCTCGGCTTTATAGATATCGCCCGTAAAACCGGAGAGAAACTCATATACAGTTTCCTCAAAATCGACGATCTTACGTCATTTTTCGTTTTAACATCAACTATTTCCAGAATCAAAGAATAAAACATTAATATTATGCGAGTTATTAAAATACAAGGATCTGACGACACTCCAAAAGTAATTCTTGACGCAGACAACAATACGTTTGAAATCTCGGGACGTTCGCTTCCCGAAGATGTGGTAGCATTCTACGACCCTATTCTCGAATGGCTCGACGAATACGCACAGAACCCTTTGGAAAAAACCGTTTTCAATTTTAAATTGGAATATTTCAACACGGCTTCTTCAAAACTCTTGCTCGACGTGCTGCTCAAATTAGAGGATATGTACGATGCTGGTCACGATGTGCTTGTTAAGTGGCACTATCCCGACGACGACGAGGATATGGAGGAAGCTGGCGAAGAATATGCCGACATTGTTGAAGTACCTTTTGAACAAGTTAGTTACTCTATCGACTAAGACGGATTGGCTTTTAAGTTGAATTTAGAACCGTAGAAGATGAGTGAGGAAATTCTTAAAGCGTTAATTCAAATGTGGTCGATTATCGCCAACCAAGACGGCGGTATCGACGACAAGGAGTTGCAGTATGTAGAGGGATTTCTTACACAGCAACTTGGTGCCGAAGGTGCACGCGAGCACATCATCGGTTTTAAAAAGGACGTTGGTTTAATTGAAGACGACGACGAGGCTGCTGCCAAGAAACGCAAAAAAATCGACTTCTCGGGTTTGACGCCCGTACAGATGTCGGTTAAAATTCTTGGTATCTCACGTCGTATTACCAAGACTATCAACTTAAAGCAGCGTATCATCGTTTATATCCGTCTCTTTGAGTTGGTAAACACCTCTAAGCGTTTTACCGAACAGCGTATGGCTATTATCGACGCTGTGGGCGAGGTGTTTAACATTAGCAAGGAGGAACTTAAAGACTCTAAGTCGTTTGTAGTTAACGAGAATACCGAGGGTCTTGATATTCCCTCTATCTTGTTTATTTCGGGTAAGGAAGAAAAACCGGTTAATGCCAAGTGTATTCCAAGCGAAGGTCTCGCTTCGGATATTTACATTTTGCGCGTTGCCAGCGAAGAACTTTATTTCTTGCGCTATACCGGCACCGATGATGTTTACCTCAACGGTCAGGCTATCAACTCTGGTCGTATTTATTTGTTTGCTCCGGGTTCTACTCTCAAAATGAGTAAAGGTAAGCCGGTGTATTACAGCGATGTTGTAGCCACATTCCAAGCCGACAAGACGTTTGCTAACTTATCGTTCAATGTTGAAAACTTAGAGTTTAAGTTTCCTAACGGTGCTATAGGTCTTAGAAATATCAATTTCTCTGAGTGTCAAGGTAGATTGGTGGGCATTATGGGTGCTTCGGGCGCGGGCAAAACCACTTTGCTTAACGTGCTTTCGGGCATTACCACTCCGAGCCAAGGGTCTGTTAAAATTAACGGTATCAACCTTCACACCGAAAAAGATAAACTTGAAGGCGTTATCGGTCTTATTCCTCAAGACGACCTGCTTATTGAGGAGCTTACTGTATACGAAAACCTCTATTTTAGTGCAAAATTCTGTTTTAAGACCGAAACCGACGAACAAATAAGGGCACGCGTCGACAACGTGCTAAAATCTCTCGGACTTTATGAGCGAAAAGACCTCAAGGTGGGTAATTCGCTCAACAAACTTATATCTGGCGGTCAGCGCAAGAGGTTGAATATTGCTCTTGAGCTGATCCGCGAACCGTCCATCCTTTTTGTGGACGAGCCTACATCGGGTCTGTCTTCGCGCGACTCGGTAAACGTTATGGACCTCTTGAGCGAGTTAACGCTTAAGGGGAAACTGATTTTTGTGGTTATCCACCAGCCGTCGAGCGAAATCTACAAGATGTTCGACAAGATGATTATTCTCGATACTGGCGGTTACCTTGTGTACTACGGACACCCCGTAGACGCTATTTCTTATTTTAAACGTCACGACGGTCAGATTAACGCCGACGAGGGCGAATGTCCTAAGTGCGGTAACGTTAACCCCGAAATTATCTTCGATGTGATTGAGGCGAGGGTTGTCGACGAGTATGGTAAATTCCAAGACAATCGAAAGGTAAATCCCGAAGAGTGGGAAGACCGTTTCCATAAGGGTGTAAAACCCGAAATTATTCCCGATGTGGATACCGAACCTCCACGGAATCTCAACGTTCCGGGTTGGTTGTCGCAGTTGCGAATCTACTTGCACCGCGACTTTAAATCTAAGGTGTCGAACCTGCAATATGTATTCCTCAACCTTACTGAGGCTCCGTTGCTTGGCTTGATTCTTAGTTTCTTGATTAGATACACCTCGCCCAACAGGGCATCTTATATATTCTTTGAAAACGAAAACATAGTACCTTATATATTTATGAGTATTATTGTCGCCTTGTTCCTTGGTCTAACAGTGTCGGCTGAGGAAATTTTCCGCGACCGAAAAATACTCAAACGAGAGGAGTTCCTCAACTTGAGCCGGTCGAGTTACCTTGTGGCGAAGGTGATAATCCTCACATGTATATCGGCTATTCAGGCATTCTTGTACGTTATTGTGGGCAACTCTATATTGCAAATTGTGGGCATGAACCTAAGCTATTGGCTTGTGCTGTTTGCAATGTTTGTGTTTGCCAACATGATGGGCTTGAATATTTCGTCGGCGTTTAACTCTGCGGTAACAATCTACATCTTAATACCGCTATTGATGATTCCTCAGATGGCGTTAGGCGGATCTATGTTTAGTTTCGACAAATTGAATCAAATAATCGGTAGCGTTGGCCGTGTGCCTATCGTTGCCGAAATAATGGCATCTCGTTGGTCGTACGAGGCTTTGATGGTTAAGCAGTTTAAAGACAATGGTTTTGAAATCGATTATTACGAAAAAGAGAAACAAAAAAGTTATGCAAGCTTTAAGCAAGTAAGTTATGTAAGCGCATTGAGCGATGCATTAACCTACGCAGTCGACTGTCGCGATAGTATCGAGGAAGAAGATCCCGAATACGATATCGAACGCCTTAAACAAGAAATTGATTACGGCTTGGCACTGCTTCGCGAGGAGGTGCCTAACGAAATGCGCCGTGTACCCGAAATTACTCTCGACTGCTTAGACAAACTCTATGTAGAAAGCTTTACCGAAGATGTTTCTGACGAGGTAGAAGAGTATCTCTCCGAACTTGACCACTATTATGGCAAATTGTTTAATCTTGCCGAAAACGAAATTGAATCGCGTAAACGCTACTACGAGGAGCAAAAACCGGGTTATTACCTTACCCGCCGCAACAAGTATTTCAATGAGAAGTTGCAAGATATTGTGAAGAACGTATTTGAAAAAAATAAGATTATACGTTACGAAAACCGTCTTATACAGCAGCAAGATCCTATATTCCTTGATGCCGACAACTCTACGTGGTTTGGTTTCCGCTCGCATTTCTATGCACCCAACAAGTGGTTTATGGGCAGATACTACGACACCTTTTATTTTAATATAGTTGTTATTTGGCTGATGAGCTTGCTCTGTTATGTAACTCTCTATTTTGATGTACTTAAACGAGTAATAGAGTGGGCAGGCAAGATTAATTTCTCAAAACTTCCATTCTTAAAGAAAATAATTGAACGTCAGAAAAATAAAGAGATTCAGAAATTGCTTGCAGCAGAAAAAGCATCCAAGGCAGTTGATTCTAAATCTGATAAAGCAGACAAGGCTGAACGCCTCGAACGTCCTGAGCGACCTGAACGTCCAAAGCTTGAGCGACCTGAACGTCCAAAGCTTGAGCGTCCCGACCGTCCAAAGCTTGAGCGTCCCGACCGTGGCGAACGACGCGAACGTTTGCCCAAAATCGAGCGACCCGACCGTGAGAAAAAGGAAGAAAAAAATGATAACCCGCAAAATACTGATTCAGAGGATAGTACAGAAAATGTCGATAAAAAAGAATAAAATACATCTATTTTGTTGAAAAAAAATGTGTACTATTGCAAAAATTTTTATTAAATTTGAAAAAGAAAAGAATTAAACCTACGAGCAATTATGCATAAGAAATGGTACATATCGTTAATGTTAGCGGCAACAGCCTTGATGCAGTTTAACTGCGCAGGATGCGGTGGCGACGATGGTCATATCGAATACCATGAAGAAGACAACTTGGTATCCGATGTCAATTTTGATTCGCAGGCCATGAACGAGATTATATCAAGTTTCTCTTCGCCTGTAGAAATGGCCGCAATGATACAGAGCTCCGAAGTGCCCTTTTCGCCAAAGTATTTAGTTAATCCAGATGTTGTAAAGGACTATACCTCAAGTTTTAAAAAAGCCCTTGGCTTGGGTTTCCTCAGTGCCGATTTAGGCTATCTTAATGTATATTCCAAAACATCTTTGGTAATTGATTACCTTGTGCAGATACGCAGTCTTTCGGAAGATTTGAAAGTGGGACAGTTTTTTGATTTTCAACTTCTTAAACGTCTTGCCACATCTGACGATAATATCGACTCGCTACTTATTATGAGTGTGCAGAGTTACCAAAAGATGGACGAACATTTGCGCAACAATCAACGCAGCAACCTTAGTGCATTGCTTGTAACAGGTGTTTGGCTCGAAAGCCTTTATCTGATTACTCAGGTTGCAAAAGACCAATATAGCGATGATTTCAAAGATCGTATCGGCGAACAAAAAACTATACTTAATCAACTTCTTCCGATATTAAAGCTATTTCATGGCAAGGATTTTGAATCTTTAGTACAGTCGCTTTAGGAGTTAAAAGATGTTTTCGATTTTGTTAAAATATCTTACGAAGTTGGCGAGCCCGAAACAAAAACAATAGATGGCTCGTTAGTTGTAGTACAAAATGACAGAAGTATTATTACTATGTCGAAAGAAGAATTACAGGAAATAATATCAGCAACAGAAAAAATACGTAATAAATTAATTACTTTATAATATGAGAAGACTGTTTATTATATTAGTATTTGCAATTTTGTGTTTCGGACAAGCTACCACAGCTGATGCACAATGCAAACAACAGCTTGTTTATCAATGCGCGACACAGACTGAAAAGGCCATATTCCTTCGTGATTTTAATACCAAGCTCAAAAGGGAGAGTGCTACCGACGAGACTGGAATGAAGTTCACGGTGGTTCTTAACAAAGGCACACGGTATAGATTCAGTCTTTGTGCTCCTGACGGCTATCAAGATCAGGTTGTTCTTACTCTTTACGACAGCGGACACCCTGAAAACTCTAATCCGTTAGGTACTACTTTCGACAAGGCGGCCAAAACTGATGCTAAGTCGTTTGACTTTCTCTGCAACAAGACTGCCATGTACTACGTATCTGTCCGTTTCAAACCTGGAATGGGCGACAAAAAAGGTTGTGCTGTAGGCATCCTCTCGTTTGTAGGTAAGAGTAAATAAGCATTGTTGTTGAAGATATTGCCAATCCATGCGCTTTACAAGGTATTGCGTATGGATTTTTTTTGTGTATTTTGATTCTATATCCTTCTCTACTTATTCCTTTCTGCCTTAGTATAGGGTACAAAAAAATCCGGCAGGAATCCTAAAATCCCTACCGGAATGACTATGGAGCATAATGAATAATCTAATTAATGCTTATGCTACAACCTTGCTTACAAGCTGAGCAGCTTCTTCAAATGTGATGGCTGACATTACTTTTAAGCCAGAATCGTCGATAATCTTTTTGGCTTCAATAGCATTTGTGCCTTGGAGACGTACGATGATGGGAATTTGAATGTTGCCGATTTTTTTGTAAGCCTCAACCACTCCGTTTGCTACGCGGTCGCAGCGAACGATGCCGCCGAATATGTTAACGAGAATAGCTTTTACATTCGGGTCTTTCATAATGATGCGGAATGCTGCTTCTACGGTTTCGGCACTTGCTGTTCCTCCTACATCAAGGAAGTTGGCAGGGTCGCCTCCCGAAAGTTTAATAATATCCATTGTTGCCATGGCAAGACCTGCGCCATTTACCATACAACCAATATTGCCATCAAGTTTTACAAGGTTGAGACCGTATTGTCCGGCTTCTACCTCTGCTGGAGCCTCTTCGGTGATGTCGCGCATTTCGGCAAATTCTTTTTGACGGAAAAGGGCGTTGTCGTCAATTTTAACTTTGCAGTCGGCGGCAAGAATAAGGTCGTCGGAAGTTTTGAACACGGGGTTGATTTCCATCATCGACGAGTCGCTCTTGATGTATGCATTGTAAAGACCAGTGGCAAATTTTTTCATATTTTTGAAAGCATTGCCGCTGAGTCCGAGGTTGAATGCTATGCGAGCGGCCTGGAACGGAAGAATGCCGGTGGCAGGATTGATTTCCTCTTTAAAAATCAGTTCGGGAGTTTGTTCTGCCACTTCCTCGATATTCATACCGCCTTTGGGCGAATACATAATAATATTGCGTCCAGTAGCGCGGTTGAGAAGAATGCTCATATAATATTCGGCAACGTCTACCTTGCCTTCGGCGTTGGGATAGTATATACTCTGTTCTACAAGCACTTTGCGCACGAGTTTGCCAGCTGCGCCGGTTTGCTTGGTAACGAGTGTCATACCAATTATCTGTTTTGCGTATTCAGCTACTTCGTTGATATTTTTTGCAATTTTAACGCCTCCCGCCTTGCCGCGTCCGCCGGCGTGTACCTGCGCTTTAATAGCCCACGACTGTGTACCGGTGGTTTCTTGCAGTTTTTTGGCGGCCTCTACCGCCTGCTCGGGCGTTTCTGCCACAATACCTTCGGGTACTGCCACTCCAAATTTGCGGAGTATTATCTTGCCCTGATATTCGTGTAAGTCCATATTGCTGTTGTTGTTTTTGTTTATGTATTTACCTTTTTTCTGTGGGCAAAGGTAATAATATTTTGCATATTATCTGCTTTTTCCAATTTTTTTTGCAATGGCTTCTAATAATTAAGGCTTTTTTTTTATATTTGTACTCGAATAAATGCATTAATTGGTGATACGTATTTTTATATTATTATTATCATTATTTTCGGTACAAGTTGTTATGTCTCAAACCTTTTCGGGCGCATCCAATGCGGATATCGAAGACTGCCGTGCCGAATATGCCCGTGCTGTGGATAGTGGTAATCAACACGAAATTGTTGAAACTCGTATCAATCTGGCTCTTGTATATTGGTATTCTAAACTTTACACTGAGGCAATTACGCATCTCAAAGGTGCAGCTGTAACGGCTCGCTCTATTGGCGAAACCAAAAGCGAAATTAGTATCAACGATTATCTTAGCATTATTAATTGCGAGCTTTTAAAATACGATGAGGCTTTGAGTTTTGCTCGCGAGGCTGTGCGTATTGCCCGCCAAAACGGTTTTCAAAAAGAAACTGTTAACTCGCTGATTAATACTGCGGCGGTGTATATGTCGCAACGCGATAATGTTAAAGCTCTTGATTATATAATGGAGGCTCTTGGCATTGCTAATGCTCTTGGCAACAATTTGTTGATATGCCGTTGTTGTCAAATCGCTTCGCAAATTTATGCCGATATGGGCGATTCTGAAAAAAGCAAGCAATACGAACGTATGTATCACGATACCGAAAACAGCCTCAACGAGCAGGAATTGTTGAAATCAAAACAAGATACTCAAAACGAACTGTTTGCTACTGAAAATGAAGTTGTTACCAAAGAAAAACAGCTTCATGTGCTTGAAAAACAAAATCAGCAGACTCTCGATTCGCTTTATCGTGTAGAAATGCTCAACAATCAAATGCGCTTAGAGATGCAGCTAATTAGTCGTGAGCGCGAAATTGCAGAACTCCGTATTCGCGAAAAAGAAAACGAAATTGCTGCTGCAGAGCGGTTTAAAAAAATTGCTATTGTGGTTATTTCGGTAATTACTCTGTTGCTGGTGTTGCTGATTAAGTTTCTTACCGACCGCAACCGCGCAAATCGCCGATTAAAAACTGCAAATGCCGAACTTAACGAAACTTACCAAACTGTAAAACTGCAAAACAGCCTTCTCAATTCTAAAACCAAACAGATTGAAGCGCAACGCAACGAACTTGAACGCAAAAATAATCAGATTATCGACAGTATCAGTTCGGCAAGCCGTATTCAAAAAGCTATGATGCCTAACCGCCGTATGATAACCAACTATTTTGAAGAGAGTTTTGTGTTTTTTGAGCCTCGCGATGTGGTGAGTGGCGATTTTTACTGGTTTTCGGATGCGGGACGTTACCGTTATCTTGCAGTAATCGATTGTGTGGGGCATAGCGTTCAGGGCGCATTTATGAGTGTGGTGGCAAATTCGCTGCTCAACGATTTGGTTAATAAGAAATTAATAGAAAGTCCCGCCGAAATTCTCCGCATGATGAATGTAGAGATTATAAAAGCGTGGTCGCACGATCAAGAGCACGACACGTCTGATCAAGGTATGGATGTGTCGCTTTGTCGTTTTGATAAAGAATCTAACGAAATCACCATAGCTGCTGCAAATCACACTGTTTGGACTGTATCTGATGGCGAATGTACTGAAATTCAGGGAGATATTTATTCCATAGGTGCCTCTTTTGCCGATAGTATTGATTCGGTTTTTACCAATCACACAATCAACAACAAAAAAGGAATGGCGCTTTATATGTTTTCGGACGGTTTTCAAGACCAGCTTGGCGGAGAACAAGGACGCAAATTTATGCAAGAAAATCTTAAAAAACTAATTATCAGCATACAAGATCAACCTCTGTCGCGTCAATCCGACCTCTTGGGCGAGGCGTTAGAATCGTGGAAAAACGGTCGTCCTCAAACCGATGATATTTTGGTGATTGGCGTTAAAAACAGATTTTTGGATATTTAACTAACTACTACGATGAAAAAGTCGAAAACCATATTTTTAATTTTGGCGTTGATAGCGTCGATATGCACCTTTATATATATATATATTGATTACATTGCGCCGCGTGAAATTACTCAACCTTCTGTATCGCAAACATTTACCAATTATCGCGACACTATCCCAAAAACCGACACCACTACTCAAAACATTCTTTTAATTGGCGACAGTATGGCATATTCGCTGATGTTTCGCGTGCAAAATTATTGCAACTACAACCATCACAACCTCAACGTAGTAACTTGGGTAAGTGCCACCACAAAAACCTACGCCGAATGTGATACGCTTGAATATTTTGTTAATCTCTACAAGCCCACTTATATTCTTTTTGTAATTGGAGCCAACGAAATGTTTGTGCGCGATGCCTACGAGCGAATCGATTATGTAAACCGCATAATACCTCAAACCCATGGCATACCCACTATATGGATAGGTCCGCCCAATTGGAAAGAGGATTCTGGTATTAATAATATGTTGATGAGCAAGTTTGGACCACGACAGTTCTTTTTATCCAAAAAACTTACCTTTACACGTATCAAAGGTGATGTTGCTCATCCCGACCGTCCTGCAGGCACTATGTGGATGGACAGCATAGCATCGTGGATCAAAACAAAAAGTTTTTTCCCAATTCGATTAGAAAAACCGATAGAAGACAACCCTATTCATGTAGATTTCGTAAAATTAGTTGTAAAAGAAAATTAGCGTAAACAATAAATTAGGGCAAAAAAAGTTTTATAAAAAAGCCTAAAGCGCATTATTATTAACCAACTAATAGAATTTGACTATGGGTAAAGTTTTAAGTTTTTTTAAATACTGTGGCTGCAAAGTTTCATCTATATTTGCACCCGAAAACAGTCAGATAATGAAACGAGTTGTTTCCATATTGATTATTTCGGTAATATCGGTTAGTGCATTTGCTCAGCAACACCGCAAATACCAATTCGACGAGATAGGTCTCGCCGTGGGCACTTGCTATTACAATGGCGAGATAAACCCTGTAAAACCCTTTTATAATCCTCAAATAGGTTTTGGCGCCAATATCCGTCATGGATTCAACCAACGCATAGCATTATCGTTTGAAGCATTGCGACTAAAATTTGTAGGAGCCGATGCCGATTTTGACAATCCTTACCAAAACGCTCGCAACGCAAAATTTGAAAACGAAGTAATAGAACTTTCGTTGCAGATGGAATTTAACTTTTTGCCATTGGTAAAAGGTTCTAAGTATAACTTTGTATCGCCTTATATCGCAGCTGGTCCAGGACTGGCTGTAGGGTCGTTCCCGCACGAAGGGTTACAGTTTATTATTCCATTTGGCTTAGGCGTAAAGATAAGTCCCACACGAATTTTCACTCTTTCGTTTGAATGGAAATACCGCAAAATGTTTACCGACATGCTCGACCATATCGACGACGACCTCTACGACCCGAAATATGGTGTAGAATATACCAAACAACGCTCGTTTCTTGGCAACAAAGATATGTACTCGTTTTTGGGCGCGGTACTGTCGTTTCAAGTGGGAGGCTCATCGCAGCAAAAATGCGGTGCATATTTGTAAAATATAAAAACTCAAATGTCAATAAAAGAAAAACTCGACCCAAACAGAATACCGCAACATGTGGCGGTAATAATGGACGGCAATGGCCGATGGGCTAAACAACGCGGCAAAGACCGATTAGAAGGACATCATCAGGGTGCCAAAGCTGCCCGTACCACCGTTGAAGCAGCTGCTGAAATTGGCGTTAAATACATTACCCTTTACGCTTTTTCGATGGAAAACTGGAACCGCCCAAAAGACGAAGTGGCGGGGCTTATGTCGCTGTTGCTTAGTTCGATAGCTTCGCAGTTGGGCGATCTTATTAAAAACAATATACGTTTAAAAATTATTGGTGACACTTCGCTATTGCCACCCGATGTGTTTGCGCAGGTAAATCAAGCTGTGCAAAAATCGCAAAACAACACTGGACTAACTGCCATTATTGCTCTTAGCTACGGCAGCCGCAACGAAATTGTTAACGCTGTAAAAAATATTGTTGCCGACTACAAGTCGCACCCCCAGGATATAGAAAAATTTACCGAAGAAGATTTTGCTAATTACCTCTACACCAAAGATATTCCCGACCCGGAACTTCTTGTAAGAACAAGCGGCGAGTTAAGAATTTCTAACTTTTTGCTTTGGCAGTTATCGTATTCCGAACTTTACTTTACCAATGTGCTTTGGCCCGATTTTTCTAAGGAAGATTTTTATGAGGCGGTGTATAATTATCAGCAACGCGAAAGAAGATTTGGCAAAACTTCGCAACAAATTGCTAATTTAAAATAATTTGTTTTAAATTTGCATGCCCGTTTTTTGTGCGGGTGGTTTACAAGTTAACATTACTTACTATATTATACTAATTCAGATGAAAAGCCGACTGCTTATTATTATATTTTTACTGACTGCATTTTTTACTGCAAACGCGCAGACAGGTGTTAATTACAACACTCCCCAAGAGTATGTTATTGGAGGCATTACAGTTTCGGGGGTAAAATTTCTCAACAAGCAAGCCATAGTACAGATTTCGGGTCTAAAGGTTGGACAATCGATTAAAATACCTGGCGACCAAATTTCGCGCAGTATCGAAAAACTTTGGAAACAAGGCCTTTTTTCGGATGTCAGCATTGGCATTACTTCTATTGAAGGCGACAAGGTTTTTTTGGATATCAAGCTCGAAGAACGTCCTAAGCTATCTAAAG
Source organism: Bacteroidales bacterium (assembly GCA_017394445.1). Classification (GTDB taxonomy): domain Bacteria; phylum Bacteroidota; class Bacteroidia; order Bacteroidales; family UBA3824; genus UBA3824. Next base: position 18,392 of record JAFPYT010000243.1, read on the forward strand.
TGGAATACCGAGGGGTGCGCAACGGCGAAAAAACCGACATTAGCGAAAAGGTAAAACTTACGCCCGGCACCAAAGTAACCGAACATGTTATCACCAACACCAAAAACATCATCGAAGGCCATTTTTACGAAAAAGGCTTCTACAATGTGGATGTACACATCACCCAAGTAGAAGACACTATGATGCAGAATGTGGTTAAGTTGATTATCAATGTTGACAAGGGTCACAAAGTAAAAATCCGTGAAATAATACCAGAAGGCAACGTGCAGTTTGCCGACAAAAAAGTGCGCAAGGCTCTCAAAAATACCAAACAAAAACGTTGGTACGGTATGTTTAAGCCCTCTAAATTTATCCGTACTAAGTTTGAAGAAGACAAAGTTACGCTTATTAAAAAATTCAACAAATTTGGCTACCGTGATGCTGCCGTGCTTGGTGATTCGGTGTATCGCATCAACGATAAACTTGTTGGGGTAAAAATCAACCTCGAAGAAGGTCATCAATATTATTATCGTTCAATAAGTTGGGTAGGTAACACTAAATATTCGAGCGACCTATTGCAACGCAAGCTTGATATCAAAAAAGGCGACCTTTACGACCAGAACCGCTTAGACGATCGTCTTAACAACGACCTCGACGCTGTTGGTAATGTTTACTTAGACGACGGATACCTTTTCTTCCGTGCTATGCCTCGCGAAACTGCCGTTATCAACGACTCTATCGATGTGGAAATCATGATTGTAGAAGGTCCTCAGGCGTATATCAACCGCATTAACATTACTGGTAACACCCGCACCAACGACCATGTGGCACGTCGCGAACTTTATACCATTCCGGGCGAATTGTTCAGCCGTACTGATATTATAAATTCGGTACGCGAACTCGCCAACCTCGGCAACTTTGACCCCGAAAAACTTGCCCCTTCGCCGGCTCCCGATTACAACAATAGCACTGTGGACATCAACTACGCACTCACCGAAAAGGGTAACGACCAGTTTGAACTTTCGGCAGGTTGGGGCGGAGGCTCGTTTGTAGGTCGTCTGGGTGTAAGTTTCAACAATTTTTCTACCAAAAACTTTTTCGACAAGAGTTCGTGGCGCCCGCTTCCTGGTGGCGACGGTCAAAAACTTAGTCTGTCGTTCCAGAGCAATGGTAAGTATTATCAAACATATAGCCTGTCGTTTATGGAACCTTGGCTCGGCGGTCGTAGAAGAAACTCGTTATCTGTAAGTTTCTATTACACAGATGTCAACTATCTGCATTATTCGAGTTACTTAAATTACCGAATGCAGGTGATAGGTGGAGCTGTAGGTTTTGGACGCCGATTAAAATGGCCCGACAACAATTTCCAGCTTTACGAAGAATTGCAATATAAACGTTACAAACTTCAAAATTATCCATATTTCGATGGTCTTGATGCCGACGGCGTGGCAAATGAAGTGGCACTGCGCACAGTATTCTCGCGCAATAGCATAGATGCTCCAATCTACTCGCGCCGTGGATCTTCGTTTTCGCTATCGTTAGAAATTACTCCTCCGTATTCTAAATTCAATGGCAAAGACTACGACCACATAGCCGATTCGGTAAAGTGGAAATGGGTGGAGTATCACAAATGGGGATTTGAAGCCAAAACCTTTACTCCGCTTGTGGGCGACCTCGTATTGCACACCAAATTAGCTTTGGGTATCAGCGGATTCTTTACCCGCAAACTCGGATATTCTCCTTTTCAGGGATTTACAATGGGTGGCGACGGTATGAACTACTACACCTACGGCAAAGACGTGGTGGGTATGCGTGGATATGATGCCGAAACCATTTCGGCGGGAGGTAACTCTTATGTAAAATATACTATGGAAATCCGTTATCCTGTAACACTCAGCGAATCTGCCACTATTTTCGGTCTTGCCTTTATGGAGGGCGGCAACTGCTGGAAAGAGATCAACCAACTGCAGCCGTTTAATCTTTACCGTTCGGCAGGTGTTGGTGTCAGGGTGTTTATGTCGATGCTCGGTATGCTCGGTTTAGACTGGGGCTGGGGATTCGACAAAGTGGTGAAAGACGGAAAATACCAAGTGAGCGGAAGCACATTCCAGTTTACAATGGGACAGAGTTTCTAAGTTTTTTTAACTTAATATCATAGTTTTTAACGGCTAAACCATTACTAAAAACGTAAAAGAAAACAACAATAGAATAAAACGAATTTTAATAACCTCAAAAATTTGAAGAATATGAAAAGATTATTTTTACTATTAGCAGCCGCCTTGATTTGCGGCACCACATTCGCACAGAAATTCGCTCATGTTGACACCGAATATATCTTAGGCAAGATACCGGCTTACCAACAGGCACAAACCAAACTCGATAACCTCTCGAAAGATTGGCAGACCGAGGTGGAGAAAAAATTCAACGAGCTTGACGAAATGTACAAAAAGTACCAAGCCGAAGTAGACATCCTTCCCGATGCCACCAAACAGAAACGCGAGGATGAAATCATTGCCAAAGAAAAAGAGGCAAAAGAGCTTCAGAAAAAATATTTCGGCAACAACGGTGAACTCGCCAAAAAACGTCAGGAACTTATCAAACCTATTCAAGACAACGTTTACAACGCACTCAAAAGCGTAGCTGCCGATGCCGGATACGACTACATTTTCGACAAGGTAACAGGCGACATCATCTACGCCAACGAAAAATACGACGAATCTGACGAAGTTTTAAACAAAATCATTAAATAACATACATTTACAATTTCGAATATGAAAAAGATAATAGCATTAGCAATTTCGTTAATTACATTGTGCGGCGTGCAGAGCGCTTCGGCACAGAAATTCGGACATATCGATAGCGAGGCAATTATACAAGCCCTTCCCGATACCAAAGCTGCTCAAACGGCATTGGAAAGCGAATCTAAAAAATTCGACACCCAATATCAAGCTATGGGTCAGGAATATCAGGCCAAAGTTCAGGCTTTTCAAGAAAATGAAAATCTTGCTCCTCAGGCTGCTGAAAAATGGAGCGAGGCTATCAAAGCTGATAAGTATCAGGAAATTATGCAGTTGCAAGAGAGAATTCAACGTTTTCAAGACAACGCCCAGGTTTCGCTCCAAAACAAACAGAAAGAACTCTATGCTCCTATAATGGAAAAAATCGACAATGCTGTTAAAAAAGTAGCCACCACAGGAGGTTACATCTACATTTTCGACAAAAACGGAGTTCTCTTTATTAATACCGAACTCAGCACCGACCTTACTGACGCTGTTAAAAAAGAACTCGGTATCTAATTGATTTAAAATATTTTAACATCCGGGGAATAAGACACTTTAGTTTTATTCCCCTTTTATATAATATGAGCAGTATAGCACCTATCGGAGTTTTTGATTCGGGTTTCGGCGGTCTCACTATCCTTAAAAAGATTGTGGAGCTTATGCCTGATTACGACTATGTTTTCCTTGGCGACAATGCCCGTGCCCCGTATGGTTCGCGCTCGTTTGCCACTGTTTATAATTACACTTTGCAGGCTGTAATAAAACTCTTTGACCTCGGCTGTCCGCTTGTGGTGCTTGCCTGCAACACCGCCTCTGCCAAGGCTCTCCGCACTATTCAGCAAGATTATATTGCCAAATATTGTCCTCAAAACCGTGTTCTCGGCATAATACGCCCAACTGCCGAAATGCTCGGTAACATTACCAAAACCAACAAAGTGGGCGTGCTGGGCACTGCTGGCACAGTAAACTCGCAGTCGTATATTTTAGAAACCGCAAAACTTTTTCCTAATATAAAGGTGTATCAGCAGGCGTGCCCGTTGCTTGTGCCAATAGTAGAAAACAATGAAATCGACACTCCGGGTGCCGACTATTTTGTTAAGAAATACACCGACTCACTTTTTGCCCAAGATGCTGATATCGACACCATTGTGCTTGGCTGCACTCATTATCCGCTGCTAATCAATAGTTTCAAAAAATTTTTGCCTGCCGGTGTTTCAATAGTTAAGCAAAACGAAATTGTGGCGCAGAGCCTACGCGATTATCTCTGCCGTCATCCCGAAATAGATGCCCGATTATCCAAAAATTCATCTATCAGATATTTCACCACCGACGACAGCACACTATTCAACCGCTCTGCTTCGGTGTTTATGGGGCGCAATGTAGAAAGCGAAAGTATCGCTCTTGCCGGATGTATGTAAAAAATGTTTTTGTATTTTAAAAAAAACTTTCTTACTTTGCAAATCGTATAAAAACACAACTATCTTTGCATTGAAGCAAACAAAACGATTGCAACTATGCCCAAGTATCTTGACCCGAAGGCGGATTTGACCTTCAAGAAAATATTCGGTCAGCACAAGCATTTGGTTATGAGCCTTTTGAATGCGCTGTTGCCCTTGCCCGACGGTATGGAGATTAAGTCGGTGGAGTACCTTACGCCCGAAAACATACCCGACAACCCCGGCAAGAAATACTCTATTGTTGATGTATACTGCACCGACAACCTCAACCGTAATTTTATAGTGGAGATGCAGTCGGTATGGAACACTGAGTTTTTTCAGCGCACCTTGTTTAACGCCACGTCGGTTTTTTCTAAGCAGTTGAAAAAAGGAATGTCGTTTGGCGATTTGAAAGATGTGTACGCGCTCAGCCTTGTAAACGACGAGAAAGCCTTCGCCAACTACGACAGCGGCGAGTATATCCAAGAGTATTACCTCACCAACAAAAAACATCCCGGCGAAGACATCCGTACCGACATTTCAATGGTGTTTATCGTGTTGCCAAACTTCAAGCCTCAGAACCGCGCTGTAAAGAAGATGCACAACCTTTGGCTTAAATTTCTTACCGAAATAGATGAAAATACAGTAGATGCCGATCCCGAACTGGTTCAAAACTCCGACACCCACGAGGCGTTAGATTTGCTGCGCACTTCGGCGTTCACCGACGAAGAAATGCTTGCCTATGATAAATATTGGCTTGATGTCAGCACCGAAAAATCAGCATTGGAACGCGAACGCAAAGACGGTTATGCCGAAGGACATGCCGAGGGCCGTGCCGAAGGTGAGCAATCAAAAGCCATCGCCATTGCCCGCAATCTCAAAGCCGCAGGTCTTGATATCAATTTTATTGCCCAAAGCACAGGTCTTTCAATCGACGAAATCTCTAATCTTTAACCACTATGAATAAAGCCAATGCGGTTTTCTGCAAGGGATTTTTTGTTTGTGGAAATAAATAATTAATAACCAAAATGTATAAAAAAATGAGAGATAATAAACTATTAATGCTAATAGCCTCGGCAATTATTGTTGCTACGGCTTTGTTTGCTTCGTCCTCGGCAATGGCACAAACCTCAGGCACTTGCGGCGATAATGCCACTTGGACGTATGACGAGGCCACCAAAACACTGACTATCAGCGGTACAGGTGCGATGAGTGATTATCCAAGTGATAATCAACCGTGGTCTTCCATCCAAGATATTCAAACCGTGATAATAGGAAATGGTATCACAACTATCGGAGAGAATGCTTTTTATAAATGTAAAAA
>JAFPYT010000244.1 GCA_017394445.1 Bacteroidales bacterium
CGCTTAAAAAATCACTGCAATTACTTTATCGAAACCATTGACGCACAGGAGGCTCCGGGCAAAAAACTCGGTTTCATCGCTCAGGAAATGGGTCGCGAAATCAACACCCTCGGCTCTAAGGCCAACGACAGCGACATTCAAAAGATAGTGGTGATGATGAAAGACGAACTCGAAAAAATTAAAGAACAAGTATTGAACATATTGTAAAACAAATAAATAGACACAAAATGGATTTGTTAAAAGGAAAAGTGGCTGTGATAACAGGCGCAGCCCGCGGAATAGGCAAGGCAATTGCCCTCAAATACGCCGCAGAAGGCGCAAACATCGCTTTCACCGACCTCGCCATCAACGAGGACGCGCAGAATACCGAAAAAGAAATCGCTGCTCTCGGCGTTAAGGTTAAGGCATACGCTTCTAACGCTGCCGACTTTGCTCAAACCGCTCAGGTTGTGGAGCAAATCAAGGCTGATTTCGGCCGCATCGACATTCTCGTTAACAACGCCGGCATCACTAAGGACGGCCTTATGCTCCGTATGAGCGAGCAGCAGTGGGACGCCGTTATCAATGTTAACCTCAAATCGGCTTTCAACTTTATCCACGCAATAGTTCCCATTATGATGAGCCAGCGCAACGGCTCTATTATCAATATGGCAAGCGTTGTGGGCGTTCACGGAAACGCAGGACAGAGCAACTACGCCGCTTCTAAGGCTGGTTTGATTGCTCTTGCAAAATCTGTTGCACAAGAAATGGGTCCCAAAGGTATCCGCGCCAACGCAATTGCTCCCGGATTTATCGAAACTGCTATGACAGCCGCACTTCCCGACAATGTTCGCGAAGAGTGGAAAAAGAAAATTCCTCTTCGTCGCGGCGGCAAACCCGAAGACATCGCAGAGGTTGCCACATTCCTCGCATCGGATATGTCGGCATACGTCAGCGGTCAGGTTATCCAAGTTGACGGCGGTATGAATATGTAAAAAATAAATTTTTTTATAAAAAAATTGGACGATACGTGATTGCGTATCGTCTTTTTTTTATAACTTTGTAAAAGATAATTAAAATAAATCAACACTAACATTATGGGATGGCTCGCACGACTATTCGGTTTCGGTAAAAAAAAGCAGCCCGACACCGTAGACAAAAGCAACATTAAAGAATCAAAAAACACCACAGCGGTAGCCAAGGGAATGGTAAACGCCACAACCCTCAACGCCCGCGAATCTCCGTCAACCGACGCCAAGGTGCTTTACAAACTCAAAAAACACACCATCGTTTCAATTCTTCAAAAAAAGGGCGATTGGGTAAACATTAGCACCGAAGCCGGCGAGGCATATTGTATGGCAAAGTATATCGACATCATCGACACTGTTCAAAAGGTGGTGGTTAACGCCAAAGTGCTCAACGTCCGCTCGTTTTACTCAACCGACAGCACCATCAACGGCAAGGTGTACGAAGGCAACGTGCTCGTGGTGGTAAGCAAGCACAAAGGTTGGTATGGCGTTGATTATAAGGGTAAAACCGGCTACGTAAGTGCCGAATTTGTAACCCTTTTGGAAGATGGCAAATCCTCTAACAACACTACCAAAAAGACCTCCGACAACACCACCAAAAAAGATACCGACACTCGCGTTTTCTTTAATTCGCGTGCCGACCTCAAAAAAGTGGAACTTGCTCCTTCTAAGCAACTTTCGGCAGAGGGTCAAGACCGTTATGGCAAAATCGCCGTTAAAACTTGGAACAAATACGGCAATCTCGTTACCAAAATCTCCAAAGAACTTGGCATTGAGGTAGAAATTGCCCTTGCGGTAATATGCGTAGAGAGCGGCGGCGACGGTTTTGCGTCTGACGGCAAAATGCTTATCCGCTTCGAGAACCACGTGTTTTACACCTATTTCGCCAAAACCGACGAAGGTAAGAAAGAATACGATAAGTACTTCACTTTCAATAAAGAAAAGAAACGCGAAGACCATAAATACCGTCACAAAAAGAGCGACGATTGGACAATTTCGCACAACGGACAGGCCACAGAATGGGAGGCGTTCGGTATTGCCCGCGCACTCGACGAACAGAGCGCAATGTACTCAATATCAATGGGTGCGCCGCAGGTTATGGGCTTCAACTACAAGAGCATAGGCTATACATCGGTAAAGGATATGTACGAGGCTTTCTCAAAGGATATCCGTTATCATATTATGGCATTGTTTGATTTCTGCACAGCCAAGAGTTCGCGTGTACAGTACTTGCTCACAGGCGATTTCCTCTCATTTGCAAAGGAATACAACGGTCTTGCCGCTCCTGCGCAATACGAAAAACGCCTTCAACAGTACTACGAAATTTATAAAAAATTATTATAAATTTTGAAAAGCATTGTTTTAGACTATCCGTGGTATACGCTGTTGCTGTGTTTTGTGGCAGCAGCAGCCTTTACTGCTGTATCTTATTATAAAAACAAACGGCTTGCCGAATTTCAGCCTTACAAGATTTATATACTTGCAGGTCTGAGGTTTCCCGCACTTTTTATAACGGGCATTCTTTTGCTCAATATTTTTATAAAAACGCAGACCAACCGCTCCGAAAAACCTGTTCTTCCTGTTGTAATCGACAATTCAGGTTCGATGATAATGCGTGGCGAGGGTAGCGGCGACTCTCTTAAAGCATTTTATAGCACGCTAATGCAAGCCGTTGACAATCTGAAAGATAACTATAACGTTCAACTTTATACCTTTGGTTCTAACTTGTCGTCGGATACGTCGCTCAATTTTTCCGAAAAAGCCACCGACTATTCTCAAATGCTTGATGCACTTAAAAACGGACTTTACAACACCAATGCTAACTCGTTGATATTGTGCAGCGACGGAATCTGCAACAAAGGTCAGAATCCTGTATATGCGGCACAACAATCGGGCTTTAAAATCTTTACCGTGGCAATGGGCGACACAACGCAATATTGCGACCTATCTATCTCAAAAACAGTGTATAACGAAGCCTCTTTTCTTGGTAACGAGTTTTCTATCGAAGTTTCCGCTTCGGCAAAAATGCTCAAAGGGCAAAAATCTATCTGTGAGATAACCCACAGGGGCAAGACGGTGTTTTCTGAGCCAATCAACATCGCATCCGACGGCTATATCCAAAACATCACCGCCACGCTCAAAGCCTCCGAAAAGGGTTTGCAAAAGTACACCGTTTCGCTCCGTCCGCTAAGCAACGAAATCACCACTGAAAACAATACTCGCGAAATAGTTATCGACGTTATTGATGATAAATACAAAATCCTCATCCTCAGCGAATATCCTCATCCCGACGTGGCTGCCCTGCGTTCGGCTTTAAGTTTTAATTTAAGTTACGATTTAACAGTGTCAACCGTTGAGGAATTTGGCGACAAACCGCTCACCGGCTACAATCTTGCAGTTTTGGTTCAACTGCCAAGTGCTAATGCGCAGTTTGTCAACCGTTTAACCGAAATGCAACGTAAGGGAATCCCCACACTTTTCGTGGCAGGAGCCAAAACTGACATCTCCGCCTTCAACAAACTAAACCGTTGCATCGAAATTGAACCTTCCGGTAATAGTTATGAAGACGCTCTTGCCTCGGCAAATATCAATTTCCCGCTTTTTGCATTGGAGCAGCGCACAACGGATTTTCTCACGCGCACACCGCCACTCAATTGCCGCTTTGGTACATACAACGTTCTCCCAGCCGCCAAAGTGCTTGCATATCAAAAGATTAAAAACGTTCTAACCACCAAACCTCTAATAGCCCTCTGCGACCCGTCGGTAGCAAAATCTGCCGTAATAGCAGGAGAGGGGTTATGGCGTTGGCGCATAGACTGTTATAAGCGTTACCGCACACACGAGATGTTCGATCAGTTTATCGGTCGCATAGTGCAGTTTCTTGTTTCGCGCAACACTCAGGAGCAGTTTTCGCTCACCTCGCAACGTATCTAC
>JAFPYT010000245.1 GCA_017394445.1 Bacteroidales bacterium
AATTAGTTCTTCACGTGTGTAGGGTCTTGTTTCACCGTAATCGTCTGTAAGATATAGTGGTTTTGTCGTTTTCATAGTTGCTCGTCATTATGTTTACCGTTTGCAAATATAGGGATAATTTTTGGGAATGGCTAATTTTTAATGGAAATATTTTTTTGGGGGGAGATTTTTTGAATTGTTATGATTATTATTGATTATATTCGACAAATATTATGATTTTTATTGAATATAATCGACAAATATTATGATTTTTGTTGAATATATTCGAAAATTATTATGATTTTTGTTGATTAGAAATTACGACAATGGAAGAAAGCCAACGCCAAATGTCTGTCCTTATTCTTCAACAATCATCAAAAATATACGGCAGTTTTACGAGCAATGGAACGTATTGACAAATCGCCAGCCGAAGGCTGGCGATTTGGATTCACGGGCTTGTTTGATGGTCTTGCCAATTACAAAAAGATCCACTTCGTGGTCGTATGCGTCGCGTTCGTGGGTGGGTACCGATATATTTGTCTTCTATTTCGTTATTTCCATTTGTTGTTCTTTTTCAATGGTGTAAAAAGAAGTTTTTTTTTTCAAAATGGGAAAAAATGTAATGTTTTTTTCGTAATCTTTAAAAAGATTGTGTATTCGCAATGGTTTCGATATAATAAAAAGGATAGTAAAAAGCGGCTGCCGAAAGTTGCGGCAGCCGCTTTTACTTGATGATTGTATGGATGTTTTTATTTTATCTCAGAAGTTCTGACGACCTGATTGTTTTGAATGAAGAACAACATATTGGTAGTTACGACACCACCCAATTGGTTAGTGCCTTTGAATTTGCACCGTACTAACCAATTTTCTCCTACGGCTGCAACTTTCGACCATTCCACAAATTTGATGCTTGAAGCATCGTTTGCATGGTCTTTGATGTATTTTTCAACAATTTTGACGCTTCCCGTAACTTCGCTTTGCTCCGGTTTCGGACCAACAGCCTTGACAGCCATTTCTCTGTCGTTGAAATCGTAAGCGTAGCCGTCACAGTACTTTTCAAGACGATGAAAACCTTTTTCGCCTTTTTCGAGGAATTCTTTCAAACATTCGACACGTATGTTTTTGTATTCTTCGATGACGTTGTTCTGAGTATAAATCTCTTTCAGGACATTGGTCGTCTTGTCGTATGTCAGTTTCATGGGCATGTCTCCGTATTTAGGAGAGCAATCCCAAACCCAAACAATTTCGATTGAGCCGTACTCGTCTTCGGAAAGAAATTGTTTCAATTCTGTCAATTCTGTCTTTTTACCAACAGATTCGCCATCGGTTCCCTGTTTGATTTTGCCAAGTTCAACGTTTTTTACAGGAAGTTGCGGAACTTCATCGACCAATTGTGAAATTTTGTTGTCATCGGTATCTGTCTTTTGATTGCTTTTGTCGCTTGTTTTGCCGATTATCCAAAGCACAAAAAGGCAAAGTCCGATGGCGATAAGATTCCTTTTGAAGTTTTTCTTTTTATCACCTTGTTGCATATATATGTGTGCTTTTTTGCCAATCCCCAAATGCAATGTTATTGTACTGATTGTTGATTGTAAAACCATATAGAAACAAAAAGCGTGGGATTTTACTTGCTACCCGTCCCACATTCCGAGGCTTTGACCTTGCCCATCCGTCTGAAACGAGCAACGCCAAAAGCCCACGCTATATGTACACACTTGATTCAGTGTAAAATACATACCACGTAGGCATCACCGTTGCTTTGTTTTGACGGATTGTGAAACGGTCAAATTTCGGAATGTCAATAACAAAGCGTAAGTAACGCCTTAATATTTAAATATAGTCTTTTCTTTCCATGGAAAAGAACACTGCAAATGTAGGAAACTTTTATTAAGCAACAAAAATTTTTTACAAAAAAATGACTATTATTTTAAACTTTTGCCTAACTTTGCAAAGAACTATATTTTAACATCAATGAAACATGCAATGATAGAACTTTTTAAAACGGAGTTGTCAAAGATTCCTGCCGACAGGCGACGGCAGGTGGATTTTTCGTGGAGTATTGCCGACAAAATTGACAGTCTGTTGAAAGAACGCAATATTTCATATACTGAATTTGCCAAAATGACAAACGAAAGTGTCTCCAAAATCAAGGAATGGGTGGGCGGCACTTGCAATTTCACATTAGAAACATTGGCAAAAATCTCCACTGTCTTAGGTGTTGATTTGATAAAAGTATAACAATTTACCCAAATGCAATCCATCATCGAAATTTTGGCGTGGCTCGATAGTTATGTGAGCGTCCACCCGGTTTTTATTTATACGTTGCTCGGTACGGGCGTGTTTTTGACTGTGTACCTCGGTTTTCCGCAGGTGAGGTATTTCGGCAGGGCGTGCCGGACGTTGCGGGGGCATTATGACCATCAGCACCATGAGGGCGACGCTTCTCATTTTCAGGCACTCAGCACGGCGTTGTCGGGTACTGTGGGCACGGGCAACATTGCTGGCGTGGCTATGGCTATACAC
>JAFPYT010000246.1 GCA_017394445.1 Bacteroidales bacterium
ATCAACAACACTGTGGTTTATAACCTTTCTAAACAAAAAATGACCGAAAACACCGCTCTTTTTGCTTCCAACGGCAAGGGTCTTACAATTTCTTACTCTGATTATAAAGATTTTACCTATCATAATTTGCCCTCAAAAGTATCTTTCAATGGTGTTGGAACCGACTTTACTGCCGTTTTCACCTATCAAAAAGTTACATTTGGTAAAAAGATGACCGTTAATTTTTCTATCCCAAACAATTATAAACCCTTTGAATTTTAATGAAAAAGTTTTTAGTAATATTGTTTTTGAGTGTAGTAGGAGAGGGGCTTACGGCTCAGACTTCTATTTATCAGCAGAGTGCCTTTTTGGATTCGCTGATTGCTAATGCTGATAAAGCCAATTTTGATATAGTTTCGCATATCAGCATTCTCGATACTCAGTTAGAAACAAAAGAAATTTTGGCAAAAAAACTCAAATCTGACATTGTGCAGTTAGATAAAGAGATTTACAATTATCAAATTTATCACGAGCGACTAAATACGCAATTGGAATACGAGAAGAAAAAATATTCCGAACTGATTGTTCAAGCGGATAAAATCAAAAATTCTATGTATCAGAATTTCGACCTTTTCTCGTTTGATAATCTTTATAAGTCCTTTCGTCAGTTCCTTTTCATAAAGAACCTCAGCGACTATCGTGCAAAAAAGATTAAACGTATCAAAGACATCAAAAACGAGATTGCCAACGTAACCGTCTCGCTCGACGAATCTAAAAACAAACGTTCTATACTTGCCGAGCGTCTTGGTGTAGAGCAGTCTTTTATTACAAAATATAAGAATAATCGTCGTGATATAATTGCTCAGTTCAAAGCAGAACTATCAAATAAAGCGCAAGAGAACGCCCAACCTAAGGTAGTTCAAGGTGATATTTACCGTCCCGATTCGGTATCTTTGGCAAAAGCAAGTAAACCCGCCGACACTCACAATAATGTGTCTGAGCAGGATGCATTCCTCTTTGAAGTTCAAAAAGGTTATCTCGAATGGCCTGTTAAAAATTCGGTTATTATTTCATCTTTTGGTGAGAAAAAGCACCCTGTTTACGATAAAATCACTATTCGCAACGATGGTATAAACTTCCTTGTTCCGGCTTTTTCCGAAGTTAATGTGGTTTACGATGGCGAAGTTTCCAAGATTGTTTCTTTACCTACCAATCAATTTGCCATAATTATTAAACACGGAACATACTTTACCGTATATTCCGGACTTGATCATATCAAAGTAGAATCTGGCGACGCCGTTCAAAAAGGCGATATTATCGGTAATTTTGAGAATTACGAAAACAAACTTATTCTCAATTTTCAGATTTGGCAAGGCACCAACAAAATTAATCCTTATCATTGGTTGAAGCAGAATAAGAAATGAAATCGGAATTTCCAATCATAGAGCAAAAGTTAGATAACTTCATACGTAAGTTCTACACCAACAAGTTGGTGTTGGGCTTGCTGTTTTTTGTGGTTTTCGGCGTTGTGGCTTTCACCGTTTCATCGTTTGCCGAGTCGTTTCTCTATCTTTCGCCCTTGGTTAAAACCTTCCTATTTTACTCTTTTATCTTTATTCTCTTTTCGGATTTTGTATTCTTTATCTTATTTCCGCTTTTAAAAATCTTCAAAATCCTTCCCGTAATTTCGTACGAAGATGCATCGTCGATTATTTCAAACTATTTTCCTGAGTCAAAAGATACACTTTTGAATCTTATACAATTGCACTATCAGCAACCCGAAAGCGATTCTGAACTTCTACTTGCGGCAGTTAATCAGAAGTTTGGAATAATCTCTCCGCTTAATTTTTCGTCGGCAATTAATTATAAATCTACACTTCGTTATCTTACTGTTTCACTCCTTCTGATACTTGTTTTCTCTATATTTGCCACCACAAATTTCGATAGGTTTAAACGTGGGGCATCGCAGTTTCTCAACTATTCTGCGGCTTACGAACCCGAAAATCCTTACATTTTTACAATCTTAAACGATTCCCTCACCATTGGACGAGGTGAAGATTTCACTTTACGTGGCTCAATCGACGGCCCATCTATTCCAAATGATATTTTCGTCAATTTCTCTGGAAACTCTTACCGTATGAATGTAGATTCTTTTGGTTTTTATTCATACACTTTGCGCAATGTGTCGTCGCCAATTAACCTTAATTTTTCGTATTTGCAATATAAAACCGAGGATTATCTTCTCAATGTTTTCGATAAACCCTCTTTAAACGGTTTTAATGTTCGCATTATTCCGCCCGCTTATACCAATCTTAACTCGACAGATTTTGATAATACCGGTGATTTGGTTGTTCCACGTGGAGCACAAATTATTTGGAATTTTGATGTTCTGAATGTTTCCACATTGAATTTCTTTACAGATTCCGTATTGACAGATACTATTTCAGTGGCTCAAAATCAGGTTTCAGTAAAGAAAACAGCCCTCAAAGATTTTTCTTATCACTATTCTGTCCGCTCTGAAAATGGTCTTGATTCTACATTTTCGCCTTATAATGTAACTGTTGTTCCCGATGTTTATCCTTCAATTGAGGTTGTCAGTAGTCCAGATTCTTCATCTCTGAATGCGATGTTTTTCTCTGGACATATCTCCGATGATTACGGTTTTCACTCCCTTCACTTTATTTATTATGATAAATCTAAACCCAAAAATCCACATTCCGAAACTATCGAGATTGTGCCTTCTTCCATCAATCAGGATTTCTTTTTCTACTTCGACTTTTCTAAGTTTAATTCTACTGTTAATTACTATTTTGAAGTAAAAGACAACGATGCTGTTTCGGGATTTAAATCTACCAAGACTGTTTTGAGTAGTTACAACCTCCTCACTGCCGACGAAAAAGAGCAGCGTCTTTCTGACCTTAATAATTCTCTTTACGATAAAATAGACCAATCGCAAAACCTTCTTCACGATATAACTAAGGATTTAGAAGATTTTCAAAAATCCGTTTCGGGTAATAACAATCTCTCTGATTACGAAAAACAGTTAAAAATCGACAATCTTGTAGAAAAGCAAACCAAACTCGAAGACCTTTTGAAGCAGATTTCTGACGATAATTTCAAGAAAGATTTGTTTCAAAACCAATCGCAAGAGCTCTCCGAAAAGCAAAAACAAATGCAAAATCTGTGGAATGAACTCCTCAACGATGATGTTAAAAAACTTCTCGAACAAATCAACCAACTTAAAGATGCCATCAGCGAACGTAATTTCCGCGACCGTATTGATGACCTCAAATTCGATTTTAATCAGATTTCTGAGCAACTCGACCGTAATAATGAACTCTTAAAATACTTCTCTACCGAGAAAAAACTTAACGACCTTTCACAGGATTTGGAAAAATTATCCAAAGAATATGATAAATTTTCACGTGAAACATTAACTCCTGATTCAAAAAATAATGATAATAAATCTAAAAAGAATGAGTCAGATAATGATAAAAATTATCAAAAAGGTTCTGATAAAAATAATTCAGATAATTTGAATAGCGATAGTAAAGATTCTGAAAAATCCAACGATGATTCTCTTTCGCCAGAAGATTTTAAGGAAAAATTCGATGCTTTGAAACAAAAATATGATGAATTAATGAAGCAGAATGCTGAATTAGACAATCTGAAACTTAATATCGACTCTTTGTTCGATAAGTTTGATGAAATTTCTAAGCAACTTGATAAGCAGTCAGACCAGTTTGATAATTTGCAAAATCAGAACGATAAATCTCAATCTGATAAAAATAAGAGCGATAATAATAATTCAAAAAGCGATAAATCAGACTCTCAAAATACCGATAACCGTATGAATGATAATCTAAATACCGGTAATCAAGATAATAATAACTCTGACCAATATAATCAAAACCCTGATAATCAGTCACAATCACCTCAGCAACAACGTCAAAACCTTCAACACCAGATGCAAAAGACCGCTGAGGATATGCAACAACTTGCAGAGCAGATGAATGGTCAGCAAAAAGGTCAGCAAAATAAGAAACAGGCTGAAAATCTTAATGATGTTCGTCAGATTTTGGATAATCTGGTGAATATTTCATTCTCGCAAGAGTCCTTAATTAATTATACCAAGACCACCCAAACCAATGCAGCATATTACCAAGATTTAAAAAAACGTCAACTTTCGGTACGCAACGATTTTGCCCTTGTACGTGATTCTATCTATGCACTCGCCAAACGAGAACCAGAACTTGGTCATTCAGTTTATTCTAAGATTGATGAAATTAACTCTTCAATTACTCAATCTCTTTCTTTTATTTCTGACAATAATAAATCGCGCAGTGCTATTCAGCAGCAAATTATCCTTACTAATGTAAATGATTTAGCGCTAATTTTTGCCGAAATAGAGCAAAATATGCAACAACAAATGCAAAGCGGACAGCAAGGAAATGATTCCGAAGAACCCGTAGAATCTCGTAATAAGAAACGTGCTCAACAGCGTCAACAACAAATGCAGCAAGCCAAGCAGAATCAGCAAAATCTAATTCGAACCCTTCAACAGATGGTTCAGCAGATGAAAGAGGGTAATAAGCCGTCTTCACAGCAGATGGCTCAATCGTTACGTATGCAAGAGTTGTTGCAGCAGTATCTGCAAGAGTTACAGCAGGGTTCTTCTACAAATCCTCAAACTAAGCAACTATACGACCAAATGCAGCAACTTATAGAGCAAAATAAACGTGATATTATTAATCGTAATATCACCGATTATCTTTTAAACCGCGAAAATCAGGTTTTTAAGAAACTACTCGATTTAGAAAACGCAGAAAATCAACAAGAGTTCGACGAGGAGCGCGAATCCCGCTCTGGTAATAATTTCATCAACAAAACCTCTGAGCCTAATTTTCCGTTAAACAAACAGCAGGGCAGTAAAGAGTTTATTTTTAGAAACTATTTAGATATCGACCTCTTTTACCTTAATAAATATAATAACTATATGCAAAAAATTAAATGACTATAATATGAAAAACTCCATTTCGTTCAGTTCCACTATGGATAACATCTCATTGGTGGAGAATTTTATCGATACTTTCAGTGCAAAGTACGATGTTAATGCCGACCTTTACGGCAATATTTCTATTGCTACCATCGAGGCTGTTACCAATGCCATTACTCACGGCAACAAAGAGATTTCCTCTAAAATGGTAAATCTTTCATTTGAGTTAGATGATAATCTTCTCACCGTTACAGTTTCCGACCAAGGTGAAGGATTCGATTATAATTATCTTCCCGACCCAACTGCAAAGGAGAATATCGAAAAAACAAATGGTCGTGGTATTTTCTTAATTCGCCAACTTTCCGACGGATTAGAATTTTTTAATAATGGCTCTGAACTCGTAATTAAGTTTAAATTATAATGGCAATTTCTTTTCAATTTGAGGATGCTAATTTTGAATTTTCTGACCCTAAAAAAGTAGAAAATTGGATTATTAAAACCATAGAAACTGAAAATTGTTTCACGGGAAACGTAACTTATATCTTTTGTTCAGATGACTATCTCTTAGATGTTAATAGAAAATATCTTAATCACGACTATTTTACTGATGTAATTACATTTGATTATGCTAAAAATCGTAAGATTTCAGGTGATATTTTTATTAGTATTGATAGGATAACTGAAAACTCAAAAATCTTTAATGTTTCACGTGAAAATGAACTTCTCAGAGTTATGATTCACGGTGTTTTGCATCTGATTGGTTACGATGATCAAACCGACGAACAAGAGGAAGAAATTCATAAGAAAGAGGATTTTTATTTGAATATATATAATAGTTTGTAATTGTGAATATAATTGATGAATATGATATTATAGTAGTGGGAGCGGGTCACGCAGGCTGTGAAGCCGCTGCGGCAGCCGCCAATCTTGGGGTTAAAACGCTCTTGATTACTATGGATATGACCAAATTTGCACAAATGTCGTGCAATCCTGCTATTGGAGGTATAGCAAAGGGTCAAATTGTGAGAGAAATCGATGCTTTGGGCGGTTTAACTGGCATTGTTACCGATATGACTTCGATTCAATTTCGTATGTTGAACAAAAGCAAGGGTCCCGCTATGTGGAGCCCTCGTTCGCAATGCGATAGGTCGCAATTTTCACTCGTTTGGCGTCAACAATTAGAAAAGATTCCAAATCTATATTTTTGGCAGGATACTGTTAAATCTATAATTGTGGAAAATGGAACGGCTGTGGGTGTTGAAACTGTTTTTGGAGTTCAGTTTCGTTGTTCAAAAGTTGTGCTAACCGCAGGTACATTTCTTAATGGTTTGATGCACGTTGGTGACCGAAGTTATAAAGGGGGTAGGATAGGAGAGATTTCTGCTGATACCCTTTCAGGATACCTTTTAAAAGAGGGCGTTGAGGTTTCAAGAATGAAAACCGGCACTCCTGCGCGTATTGATGGACGCACAATTGATTTCTCAAAAATGCAAGAACAAAAGGGCGATGACGACATCGTTGGTTTCTCTTTTCTCAACCACGATTTGAGTAAATTGCCTCAAATGAGTTGCTTTATTTCTTATACAAATCCGCAAGTTCACGACGAATTACGCAAAGGTTTCGACCGTTCGCCGCTTTTTAATGGAACAATTAAGAGCATCGGACCGCGTTATTGTCCTTCTGTGGAGACTAAAATTGTAACTTTTGCTGATAAGGATTCTCATCCTGTTTTCCTTGAACCTGAGGGAAATAATACCTGTGAGTATTATCTCAATGGTTTTTCTTCATCGTTACCTTTTGAAGTTCAATACGCCGCAATCCGCCTTATTCCGGGACTTGAAAATTGTAAGATTTTCCGTCCGGGATATGCCATTGAATACGACTATTTTGACCCAACACAATTGCACCATACATTGGAATCAAAAGTAGTTAAAAACGTATATTTTGCCGGTCAGGTTAATGGCACAACGGGTTACGAAGAGGCTGCTTGCCAAGGACTCATCGCTGGAATTAATGCAGCCTTATCGTTTCACGGGAAACCTGATTTTACGCTCACTCGTAGCGATGCTTATATCGGCGTTTTGATTGATGATTTGGTAACAAAAGGCGTCGACGAACCATACAGAATGTTCACATCTCGTTCAGAATTTCGTATACTTCTTCGTCAGGATAATGCCGACGAACGTCTTACTGAGAAGTCGCACGAAATTGGTTTGGCTTCAAATCATCGTTACGAAACTTTTAAGAATAAGCAAAAACACGTTGAAGAGATCCTTCAATTCTGTGAAACTTATTCGTGCAGTATGAATAAGATAAATCCTTATATCGAGAGAAAAGGAGGCAAACCATTGACTCAGGGAAATAAGTTAGTAAACATTGTTTTGCGTCCCGAAGTTTCCTTAACTGAGTTGACTGAGTTTTTGCCGTTCCTTTCAAAATATTCGAAAATTGAACTTGAATCTGCTGAAATCAAACTTAAATATCAAGGTTATATTGATCGTGAAAATAATTTGGCCGACAAGTTGTTGCGTCTCGATTATGTAACGATTCCAGATGGCTTTGACTTCTCAAAATTCAAGAGCATTTCCACCGAGGCTCGACAGAAATTGCAACGCATACAACCTACTTCGATAGGACAGGCGTCGCGCATTCCCGGTGTAAGTCCCGCCGATATTAATACGATTTTGGTTGCCTTAGGAAGATAATGTTTCACGTGAAATTATCGCAATTTTATGGAAGAACATTCGTTGGAGTACAAAGTAAAGTCCTTGCCGCTGAGTCCTGGTGTTTATAATTTTTTGGACAAGGATGGCAAGGTTATTTATGTTGGTAAGGCAAAGAATCTTCGCAATCGCGTATCTTCCTATTTCCGCGAAAAGAATCAAGTAGGCAAAACTGCAATACTTGTTAAGCATATTCACGACCTTTTGCATATCGTTGTTGATACCGAACAGGATGCCCTTTTACTCGAAAATAAATTGATTAAAAAGTTTCAGCCGCGATATAATATTCTTCTAAAAGACGATAAAACATATCCTTGGATTTGCATTAGTAATGAGGATTTCCCCAGAATTTTTTTCACCCGAAGAAAAGTTGACGATGGTTCACTATATTTTGGTCCGTACACTTCGGTGAATGCTATGAAGAATGTTTTGGATATGTTTCGGCGTGCATTTAAACTTCGAACTTGCAAGACCAATATTTTGCTCGAAAATGTTGAAAAAGGCAAATACGATGTCTGCCTCGATTATCATATCAAAAACTGTTGCGCACCTTGTATAGGCGATGTTTCTAAGGAAACTTACGCCGGTTATATCGATCAAATTAAAAAAATTCTCAACGGCAAGACCTACGAAGTTATCAATTATTTGAAAAAACAGATGGCGGAACTTGCCGCTCAATTGCGTTTTGAAGAGGCACAGGAAATAAAAGAGCGTTATGATGTTTTGATTTTGTATCACGCCAAAAATATTATTTCGCTCGATTTGCCGCAAACTGTTGAGGTTTATTCAATGATTAAAGATGGTGCTGGCGAATATCTCTACGTCAATTTTATGAAATTGTCCAATGGTTTTATTATTCGCTCTGTTACTCGTGAATTTAAAATTCGTATGGACGACGATGATAAAGATATATTTGCTACTGCGGTAACGGATTTTCATTTCTCTGAATTGAATATCGGAAATAACGCTGTGGAAATTATTCTTCCATTTGAACTTGACTTTGAACTAAGTAATGTTAAAATAACTATTCCCAAATTAGGCGATAAAAAGACCGTTTTAGAATGGTCTGTAAATAATTGTCGCAAGTATATGGACGAACAGCAGCGCCAACGTTCGCTTGTAGACCCTGACGCGAGTGTGCGCAATATTATGCGTACTATGATGAACGACTTGCAGTTAGACGAAGAACCTCGGCATATTGAGTGCTTCGATAACTCTAACATTCAAGGCACTTTGCCTGTATCGTCGTGCGTGGTGTTTAAGGATGGAAAACCCTCGAAAAAAGATTATCGCCTATTCAATGTAAAAACAGTGGTGGGAGCCGACGACTTTGCAACGATGAGAGAAGTGATTTTTCGGCGTTACAAGCGACTTTATGACGAAGGTGATGATTTACCTCAGTTGATAGTAATTGATGGTGGAAAAGGTCAATTACGGTGCGCATACGAAACTTTGTGCGAACTCCACTTAGAGGATAGGATTCCAGTAATCGGCATTGCTAAGCGATTAGAGGAGATTTTTTACCCGAATGACCCAATTCCACTATACCTGGATAAAAAATCCGTTACGCTTAAAATTATACAGCATTTACGCGATGAAGCGCACCGTTTCGGTATCACTTTTCACCGAAACAAAAGATCGAAGGCGATGATTCACTCGGTTCTTCAAGATATCCCTGGCATCGGCGATGTTTCGCTTCAAAAATTGATAAAAAAATTTGGTTCGGTGGACAAAATTTCAGAAGCGTCGGTTGCGGAGTTGTCCGAAGTGCTGGATTTGAAAAAATCGCAGGCTGTCTTCGCATTTTTTCACAGTTCGTTGGCAAAAGGCGAAATTTTAGATTGATAAATAAGTTGCTCAATATTAGATTTTTACAACCTTTATTTAAAGATTTATATCCAATATCCTTTCCACGGATTTTTCTTTCCTTTACATCGGTACGGCTCATTCAAAGGATTTTGAGTTATTGGGCAGATTACATTTCTTTTAGTTTAGAAATTATAAATGGGTCTGCTACCCCAAAAAAAAAGACCGACTAACACAGCCGGTCTTACTACTCAAAAATCAAACGTACAAGGAAAAACAAAAAATTATATCTTAGTTGAAGACAACGGAGTATCCAATCATTTTAAAGGGAACTCTAATAAGTTCAGAATATTCGTTGCCTGTCTGTTCCATATCTTCATCGTCGTCGGGGTAATACCAATTGATTACCACGTTGTTGCCCTCTTTGTACAGAGTTTCTAATTTGTTGAATATTTCGAGAAGTATCTTAGAAGATGCTGTGTTGAAATATTCGAGTTTGAGGTTAACCTCAGTGCTTTCGCAGGGGGTTAGTTTATATTCGTCTAACCAATCCATTACAGGCTGATAAAACGCTGTAACGTCAGATGGAAAAGATTTTCCTGCAAATTCCATCACGCCAGTGTTTGGATTAAGGTCGATTGATGGTGTGTCTAATGCCGCTTCTATTTGGTAGTGTGTCATATTTGTCTTTTCTTAATTTTTTGTTTTGTTGTATGTACATCTTACAAAATGCAAATCTTATGCCAAAGTTCTAATTGTTTTTATTTTTTTTCTATTTTTATTTTACATTTCTTGATAAATTGAACATACAATATTGTCGGTTTGGTAATCGTCGTTGTTGAGGCAGAAGCGGATGCTGATGTCTTTTTCATCGGCGTGTTGCGGCAGTGCGTAGTAATATACTACTGTGGCGCGGCGTGTGTGATTATTAAATTCGAATGTGGTTTTAGAATCAATATTGGCACCATCTATGTTAGGTATTGCTACAAAGTCCTTGATTTGCGATGGCGAATAAAGGTTGATAGTGTAGCATAATAGTTTGCCGCTATACGATTCAATTACATTCACATCTTTAATAGTTATCGCCGCATTGTCGAACGATAAAACGCCTCCAATTTTGAGGGCCGACCCCAACAAAATTACTGATACGATGATTAACCAATTTGCTTTCATTGTAAAGTATACTGTTATATAAACTATATCTTTCACACCGCAAATGTACGAAAATTTTTATATAAAGTTACACTTTAATGAAAATTTTTTATTTTTTTTTGTTTTTTGCTATTTTTTTTGACAAATAGGCAAGTGCTTTATTATCAATTTGTTAATTTAATTTAACTAAATTTATCCCTTTATTTTCGTGCAAAAATCATTCCAACTATTTTATTTTCATTTCTTGCCGAGTGTTTTTTTATAGAGAATAGCATCTTTTAACACTTGGTTTGCTGCGGTGATATAGGGGTCGTTTTGCAGGGTGTAGCGGATTTCGCCTTGTTCGTAGTAGTAACGACGTATTATTTCGTATTCAAGTGCTTTTTTAATTTGGCTATCATATTTATTTGTCTCAGAGATTTTTATCTGTTGGATAACTTCTTTTAAAGCATCGATTTTCTTTTTGATTTCGGGCGATGAAAAATCGTTGGCGGCGGTTTTCTCCAATATTGCGATTTCTTGGTCGGTTATGGTTTTAAAATTGGTTAAATTGCTGCCTGCTGCTTGCTTTAATTCGTTTATTTCTGCTTGTGTAACGGCAAATTTTTCGGGTTCGGCTATTGTTGCGTTCTTAATGCGATATTTGGTGGCAAAATCGAAGATTATGTTTTTATCTATCAGATTTTCAACTAAATAACTTAATGTGTCGGTTGCCACTGTAATGTCAGGCATAATTCCGCCGGCATCTTTTACGGGACGTCCGTTTGCGGTTTTGAACGTGCGTATGAGTGAATCTGGTATTGATTCTGCCTTGCCTTGCTTGTTTTTGTGCGAATAGTCGAGTTTTTGTATGCAGCGGCCTGAGGGGATGTAATATTTGGCTGTTGTAATCTTGCATTTTGCGTTGTAAACAAGGTCTTTGGTGGTTTGCACGAGACCTTTACCAAAGGTTTTTTCGCCTATTACCACGGCTCGGTCTAAATCTTGCAATGCGCCAGACACAATTTCTGCCGCCGATGCCGATTTGCCGTTAACTAACACTACAATAGGTATTTGCGTATCCACAGGATTGTTTTCGGCGCGGAACATTTTGTTCCATTCTTGCACGCGTCCACGCATTTCTACAATGTCTTTGCCTTTGTCTACAAAAAGGTTTACGATGTTTACAGCCTCTATAAGCAATCCGCCGGGATTATAGCGGAGGTCTATAATAAGGTTAGTGATTTTTTTCTCGTTTTTGAGTTTAAGCAAGGCATCTTTAAATTCAGCAGAGCAGTTTTCGGTAAAACTCGAAAGGTTGATATATCCTGTTGTTCCGTTGATTACGCCGTAATAGGGGATGCTTTTTTGCTTGATAATCTCGCGACGGATATCTTTTGTAATTTTCTCGCCTTGACGCTCTATTTGAAACTTTACAGTGCTGCCTGCTTCGCCTTTTAATATAAGGTCTATTTCGTTTTCTGATTTGCCTGCGAAGGTTTTGCCATCTGCGCTAATCAATATGTCGCCAATGAGCAGACCGTTTTTGTGGGCTGGAGAATTTTCTGAAATTTGGGCAATTACAGCCTTGCCGTTCATCATCTCTAATTCTATACCTGTGCCTGCGTAATCGCCTGAGTTCATAAACATTACATCCTCCACGAGCGATTCTGGATAATAGACAGTGTATGGGTCGAGGTTTTCGAGCATCTTGTCCATTGCGGTTTTAATTAGGTCGCCGCTTGAAGTTTCGTCTACATACAAGATTCTCAGGTTTTTAACGAGAGTATGGAAAATTTCGAGGTTTTTGATAAGTTCAAAATCGTCGCCATCGTCGAGCACCTTGAAACTCGAAAAACCCAATAGTGCCGCAGCCAATGTTGCGGCAAGGGTTCGCCGTAATGTTGGTTTCTTCATAATGATATGTGTTTTAATGGTTTATTCTTCGTCGTCTTCGTCCCAAGCGCTAATTTGCACGCTTGCGAGACCCTCTTGGTCGAATATAGCCACGAGGTTGAGGTCGTCGAAGTAGAGGTATTTTTCGTTTGTTTCGGTATCTGTTTCGGTTTCAGGATTTTCGGCTTTGAGGGTTTTTGTGTATTTAATAAGAGCCTCCTCTGAGTCGCCGAATTGGATTTTGTTGTCGATAGAGTAGTCGGGATTTGATGTAAGAATAGACGATAGGCGATAAGTTTCGTCTTCTTCGTCGGGTTCAAGCACAAAATCTGTCATAATGTCATCGTAGAACAATGTCAGCGTGTTAGAATCCTTGTCGTTTTCGGTTTCGTCGGGTGCGCCGAATTGATCTGTGATATCTTCCTGTGTGGCTCCAAATTGCAAAGGTCCGAGTCCTTGACCGATGATAATGTTTAATTTAGTCTCCATAATATTATGTGTGTTAATGAAATACTGATTTTAAAACTGCAAGGCTTTTAACCGAGGCAATATTGTCGAAACGGAAGTGGTAGTATTCGATAATTTTGTCTAAAAGGAAACTTCTGTCGGCGTTGCTTAGTGGAATAAAGTCGCACGGAATGTAGTCATAGTTGAGAATCCGGCTGAATATTTCGCTGTATGGCGGATGAATCACGTGCCGCGACGAAGAAATGTTTCCCGTGAAGCATCCCTTTTCGATGTCGAAACAGGGGCGTAAAATAGAGTATCTGTTTTGAGGATAAAAGCCTAAGTATTTGGTAATCTGCAACAAAAATTTTAAGTGAAAATTTCGTCCAGGCACCTCGGATTGATCAAAAAGTTTCAGGCTCGAGGTAATGAATTCGTACAATTCCTCGTTTTGTTCGGCAAACGTTAGCACCTTAGAGAGAATCTCTGTAATAAACATTGCCGTAGCGGTTTTGGTGGTGCTAAACGGTATCGAAGTGTAGGTGTACGACGTGGAAATTTTTGAAGCCTGTTTAATCTCCGCTTCTGGTGCTGAGGAATATTCTATCTCGTTGATAAACAGCGGTTGACAGTAGGGTAGGGGAGATGATTTTCGGTTTTGAGGAATTCTGAAAGCAAAAGCAGCCCTGCCAAGTTCGCGTGTATAAGCATTGACAATCAATTTGTTGTCGCCGTACTTGGTGTAGTTAAGAGTTATGGCAGTGGCAGTTTGTTTCATTATTCTTTTGTGTAAAGAAGGGTTATATCAGATACGTCAACGTGCTTGCTATTAGTGGTTTCGCTATGGTCTAACACCCATCCGCGTATTTGTTTTAGTTCCTTGTTCGGATTTGTCTTTATCATTGCGCTGAAGCGACGTTTTTCTCCGTCTTTTTTGAAGCCGTTGGTCATTATGCTTTCGTTGGTTCCATCGTAATAATCGGCAATAATTGTTAAGTGAGGATTGGTTGTACCGTCGTCTTTATAAAATGTAAAATCTGCCGAAATAGTGTATGTTCCTTGGTTTTCGGTAGGAATTTCGTACGCTATAGGGTTTGTCATTCCGTCGGCGGGCAAGTTGTAATAAGAGCGCAAGTTCCAAATGTCATTTGCTGCCTTCACGCGGTTTTGGTCATCACGTTCGCGCTGTTTTTCATCCTCGGCGTTTACTACTTTTACAACTTTTTCGTATAGAGTTTTGTACCTTTCAGGATGTTGTGTGTACCACTCTATTGTTTCAAGAAATTCGGCTTTGGTAACGCCGGTTTCTTTGAAAATATAGTTGTAATACGATGCGCTGTCGCCTTTGAGGGTGGCATCGTTATATCCTGTTACAAACATTATGGCGTCGGCTTCGTGCATTTTGATAATTAGTTCCACCGCCTTGCTTTCGCTGATGGGTGGTTCGTTGCCGCACGAGGAGAGTGCGAGTGCAAATGCTGCCGCTATGGTCTTTATCGTGGTTTTGTTCATTTCGTTTGGTTTGATTATTCGCTGCAAAGGTAATAGAAATTTTGCATATTATTTTTATTTTTGCGCTCTAAAAAAACATTGACTTATGGCGAACATATTCTCGGGAAAATTCGATACTAAGCAAAAGCGCAAGATTGGTGAAATCCGTTCAGTCTTTGAAAAAACGTGCGAAGAGTACCATCTTGTTGAAAAAGGAGATAAGTTCACAGTCGGAATTTCGGGTGGAAAGGATAGCTTGACACTCCTACATCTGCTGGCTTTCAAGCGGTTAGTGTTGAAAACAAATTTTTCGCTCACAGCCGTGTATGTTCACGTACAAAATGCGTCATATAGTATCGATTTCGATAAAATAAAACGCTTTTGCGACGACCTTGAAACTCCGCTCGTTGTAAAGAATATTGTTCTCGAAGATCTTCGCAATGCCGAAAACCGTTGCTTTATTTGCAGCCGCGTTCGCCGAAAAATTCTCTTCGATTTTACCCGCGATGAGGGGTTTAATAAACTCGCCCTTGGTCACAATATGGACGATGCTGTGGAGACGTTGATGATGAATATGGTTTATCACGGCGAATTTTGCAGTATTCCGCCCAAGATGGCTTTTTTCGATGGACGTTTGGATGTGGTGCGTCCGCTGATTAAGATTAACAAAGATCAGACGAGGCTCTATGCCGACCTCTACGGATTCCCGAAAATTAAGTCGGAATGTGGATTTGAAACCGTAACTGCACGTGGACGTTTCCGACAATTTGCCGACTATCTTGAAAAAATGAACCCCGGCGCAAGGGTGAATATCTTTAACAGTATGAGTAATATCAATAGTGATTATTTAGTTAAATAATTTGTTTAGATAATAGTAATTAAAATGAATATAGACAGTATTATATCTAAGGCTTTGAAGTTGCAACCGCTAACATTAGACGAGGGAGTATTTCTCTATAAGAATGCACCCTTAGCACTACTTTCTGCTGCGGCTAACGAAGTAAAGAATAGTTTTAAAAGGCCCGAAGATTACAACAAGGTTGGTTGGATTATCGACCGCAATATCAACCTTTCGAATATATGTGTTACGCGTTGCAAGTTCTGCAATTTTTCGCGTTCTAAAAATTCGCCCGAGGCGTACGTTACCACAATGGAGCAATATCGCGAAAAAATCTCCGCATTGTTTGCCGCAGGTGGAAACCAAGTGCTTCTGCAAGGTGGAATGAATCCTGATTTTGGAATGGATTTTTATTGCAAACTTTTTAGCGACTTAAAAAGGGAGTTCCCCGGCGTGGTGCTTCACGCACTTGGTCCTGCCGAGGTGGCATATCTTAGCAAGACTTCGGGGTTAAATTTTCGTGAGGTTTTAGAGCAGTTGCATAATGCGGGACTTGATTCTCTCCCTGGCGCAGGTGCGGAGATTCTTGTAGACCGTGTTCGTAAAATTGTGTCGCCGGCGAAGTGTTCGGCAGGGGAGTGGTTGGAGGTTATGCATCAAGCCCACGTGCTAAATTTACCTACCTCTTGCACTATGATGTTTGGTCACGTGGAGACAATCGAAGAGCGTATCCAACATCTTATCGCACTTCGCGAAACTCAGGCACGAAAACCAGAGTACAGCCAAGGCTTTGTTACCTTTATTCCGTGGCCATTTTGCAGCGAAGATACACGTTTGGTTAAAGAATATGGTATGTTCGCACCAGTTTCGGGCGAGGAATATATCCGTATGATTGCTATTAGTAGGTTGATGCTCAATAATATAGCTAATATTCAGGCATCTTGGCTCACAGTGGGTAAAGAAATTGCGCAAATTTGCCTTCATTCGGGCGCAAACGATTTTGGATCTATTATGATGGAGGAACACGTGGTGTCGGCGGCGGGTGCTAATTACAGCCTCGACTCTAACGAAATGATAGCGGCTATTCGCGAAGCAGGTTTTGTGCCGTGCCGCAGAAATTCACGGTATGAGTTTGTGTGATTATTTATCCAATCTCTTCAATTCTGTTTCCATTTTTTTTGTATATGCTTGTCCTCGCGATACTAAATATTGAAATGTGACACAATCTCCAACTATTTCGATATGGAATGTAAAGAATGCACGATAGCCGCCTATTCTGATTCGGTAAACATTGTCATAGTTTACAAGTCGTTTGCAGTCAGTAATATCGGTAATTGTTTGTGCATTTATTACTTCTTGTATTACATTGCTAACGCTCTGCAAATCTTTGCCTGATAGTTTTTTTACCGCCTTTACAAAACTTTTGGAGTATTCAACATTCATAGTTTAAGCCATTTTTCAAACTCTTGTTTCTCTTTTGGGTCTACTATATTTAAACCTTCTGGGTCGTTGGCTTTGAGATAGTTATACATTGAAGCATCTTCGTATGATTCTACCAATTCATCCAGACTTGTTTCGATAAAACGTTTGAGGTTTGTACCACGGCTTGCGGCAATAATTGATAGTTCGCGGAATGTTTCTGGCTTAATATCAATTACTTTGCGTTTTGTTTTAATTGCTGTTTCCATACTTAGAAATTTTGTGTGCAAATATATTATATATATCGTATATATGCAAAAAAAGTTGCGTTTATTCCACGCATCCCTCCAACAATTTCACTTCCATCTTGTCTGTATCTAATCTTGCCTTTACCCCAATAGGGAAAGTACATCTCGACTGCACGTGTCCAAATGTAAAGTTTTTTACTACTGGAATGTTGAGGTCTTTTATAAAATCTTCGATAACGTAATCGAGCGAGAGCGATTCGTTGCCTTGCGCTTCGCAGCCTTTCATTATGCCGAAAATTATACCGCGAATGCCACGGAGTTTTCCTGCATTTTTTAGGTGCGTTAACATTCGGTCTACCTTGTAGGGTGGCTCGTTGATTTCTTCAAGAAACAATATTTTATTATTAAGGTTGAAATCGTATTCGGTGTCTAATAGTGATTGAAGTAAAGTTAAGTTGCCACCAAAGAGCGTTCCACGGCATTTGCCTGATTTTAAAACTGTTGGCTCTTGCGAAGATAGTTCCTTATTTTGTTTGCGTGGTTCTTCGCAGGTTATTCGGTAATTTTTGTGTCCGTTGGCAAAAATATCCCACATACTATTTTTTGAGTAGTCGGTTTCGTCGGGCACAAGCATCGACGAGTGGAATGTTACGAGTCCCGTTTTTTTGTAGATGGCGCAGATAAGTGCGGTAAGGTCGCTATACCCGCCGATTATTTTTGGGTTCTCTTTTATGAGTTCGTAATCTATCATATCGAGTATGCGGGTGCAGCCGTATCCTCCACGAGCGGCTAATATTGCTTTGATACTTTTGTCGGCGAATATGGTGTTAATTTGTTTTGCGCGGTACTCGTCGCATCCGGCAAGGTATCCAAAACGCTCTGTGAGGCCATCGGCGCAAACGGGGACATATCCGGCTTTTTCTACTTTGGCAACGGCAATGCGCATTTGTTTTTCGGTGATAGGTCCGGCGGGGGCAATGATTCCCACTTTGTCGCCTTTTTGCAAGGGGGCGGGCAATATTTTTTTCATCTGTCTGTTTTATTTTTAACTATTTATAAGTGCAAAGGTAAAAAATTAGATTACTTTTGTAGTTTTATTTTTATGCATAAATTTTTGACGATATGAAACGGCTGTGTTTATTTCTTATTATATCTCTATGGGCAATAACGTCGCAGGCGCAGCGCATAATCACATTCGACGAGTATCAGGCTATCGAAGACGAGGAGCGCAAAAACAGCGTGAAATGGCTCCCATACCGAACCGAAGGTGCCGACACAATTCTTATCAAAGAATTTCGTCCCGCCTTGGCACGTCCGCCGTATGTGTTTAAAACCAAAAGGCAACAGCAACAATACTCAAAACTTCTTTACAACGTTAAGCGCGTTTATCCCTACTCGGTTCTTATCCGCAAGGTGTACGCCGAAATTGAAGATTCGCTCAAACATATCAGCGACGAAGACCAACGTAAGGTGTTTATCAAGGCTAAGGAAAAAGAACTGCGCGACCAATTTGAAGACGAACTTATACACCTCACTATTTCGCAGGGCAAGATTCTTATAAAACTTGTTGACCGCGAAACTGGCAACACTACTTATCAAGTGATTCAAGAGTTGAAGGGCGGATTTAGCGCATTTCTGTGGCAAGGCGTGGCGCGTTTGTTTGGCTCGAACCTCAAATCTGAATACGATGCCGACGAAGAAGACCGAATGATTGAGGATATTATTA
Organism: Bacteroidales bacterium; assembly: GCA_017394445.1. Taxonomy (GTDB): domain Bacteria; phylum Bacteroidota; class Bacteroidia; order Bacteroidales; family UBA3824; genus UBA3824. Next base: position 18,701 of record JAFPYT010000246.1, read on the forward strand.
TTAGAATTGAAAACGGACTATTATAAACTATGTACGAATACATTACAGGAAAACTTGCAGAACTTACCCCTTCGTTTGCCGTTATCGACAACAACGGCGTGGGTTTTTTGATAAACATTTCGCTAAACACCTTTTCGGCGTTGGAAGGCAAGCCCGATGCAAAACTTTTTATTCATCAGGTGATACGCGAAGATGCCAACATTCTTTTTGGATTTGCCGATAAATACGAACGCGAAATTTTCCGCTTTTTGTTGGATGTTTCGGGCGTGGGACCAAACACGGCGCGGGTGATACTTTCGTCGATGAGTCCTGCCGAATTGCAAAATGCAGTTCTGTCAGACGATGCCAAACTTATTGGCAGAGTTAAGGGCATTGGTCCTAAAACGGCTCAGCGCATTGTAATTGATTTGAAAGACAAGATGAAGAAGACTTCCGGTGCGGAGGTTTCGATGATAACTCCACAAAATGCCAACCGCGAAGAGGCAATTGCAGCCCTTGTAATGCTTGGCTATCCAAAACCCGCCGCCGAAAAAGCCGTGGGAGCAGTATTAAAGTTAAACCCCTCGCTCAGTGCAGAAGATTTAATTAAACAGGCGTTAAGGAGCGTATGATTTTTGCAATTAAACTAACTAACTATTGATGAAACACATAAGAAGAACTCTCGGAATGGCGGGCGCGGTTGCAGTTTTTGCAGCGGCGGTGTTTACCTCTTCGCCGTCAAACGCAGGTATCAACCGACACTCCCTGTGGCAACGTCCCGGAATCGACGGCGACACCGACCGTATCCGTCAAAATTCTCCAATTCAACTTAAAGACCCCGACAATATCTCCACTCAAACCGAGTACGATTACAAAACCGGCACTTACACCACGCAGAAAAAAGTAGGTGGAATGGATGTTGGTCGTCCCGTAACCTCCGACCGTCAGAGCCACGATTCTGCCGAAAACCGCACCGAAATGCGCGAATATTGGCGTCAACAGATGTTGATGCAGAGCGCAAGAAGCGACGGAGGCAGCCGCAATGGTCTCGACCGTTATCTCAACCCTCGTATCAATGTGGATATCCGTGGATTCGACCGCGTGTTTGGTACAAACGTTATCGATATTAAGGCTCAGGGTAACGTGCAGGTGCTGTGTGGTGTGGATATTACCAAAATCGACAACTTTACGCTTCCCAAAAAGCAGAGAAACGATGTGTCGTTTGATTTTGATATGAATATGCAGGTGGGCGTTACCGGCACTATCGGCGACAAGATGAAAATTGGTCTCAACTACAACACCGAAGCCACTTTTGAATTTGAAAACAAGCAAAACATCGAATACATTGGTCACGACGACGAAATTATCCAACGTATTGAGTTTGGTAACGTGTCGATGCCGCTCGAAGGTACTTTGATTCAAGGTAGTAGCACTCTTTTTGGTGTAAAAACCGACTTGAAATTTGGCAAACTTACCGCCACAGCCGTGCTTTCGCAGCAAAAAGGCGAAACCCGCACAATTGAGGTAAACGCCGGAGCGGTAACAAACGAATTCCGCATTCAAGCCAGTGATTACGAGGCAAACCGTCACTTTTTCCTCAACCATTTTTTCCGCGACAATTACGAACGTGCTCTTGCTAATCTGCCCATAATTTCGTCGGGTATTAACATTACAAATATCGAGGTTTGGGTAACGAATAAAAAACTTGCCACCGACGACACCCGAAACTCTGTGGCTTTCCTCGACCTTGGCGAGCCTTCGCAGATTTATAACCATACCGCCGTTCATTCTTCGGGAATGTCGAACGGAATGCCCCAAAACTCTGCCAACAACCTTTATAATGTGCTTACTGGTTCGTACAAAGCCGTCCGCGATATTAATAGCATCACAAGCACCCTCAACGGACGTTTTGAACCCGGCACCGATTACGAAAAAATTGGCAACGCCCGAAAACTTGGCAACAACGAATATACTTTTAATTCGCAACTTGGTTTTATCTCGCTAAACTCTGCCCTTCAAGACGATGAGGTGCTTGCCGTGGCTTACGAATATACTTATAGAGGCAAAACCTACAAAGTGGGCGAATTTAGTTCCGAAGTGCAGCCGTCGCAAACTCTTATCTTAAAACTTTTGCGCGGTACATCGTTTTCGCCCGCACTGCCCAACTGGAAGTTGATGATGAAAAACGTCTATTCGCTCAACGCTTACCAAATCGACAAAGACAACTTCCGCCTACATATCAAATACCACAACGACAAAACCGGCACCGAACTCAACTACCTCAACGCCGGCGACATAGATGGAAAAGTTCTTCTCCGTGTAATGAACCTTGATAATGCCAACACGCAGTTGGAATCAACACCCGACGGTATTTTCGACTTTATCGACGGCGTTACCATAAATGCCGAGCGCGGACGTGTTTTCCTTCCTATGCTTGAACCATTCGGCAGTTATCTCGAAAATAAAATCAACAACAGCGGCGATGCTGCCAAATATTGTTACAACCAACTTTACGACAGCACCAAAACTATAGCCAAGCAAAATGCCGAGCGCGACAAGTTTTACATTACTGGTAAATACAAATCGTCGGCAGGTAGCGAAATTTCGCTCGACGCTATGAACATTCCCGAAGGTTCGGTAAAAGTTACCTGCGGCGGAATGCAGTTAAAAGAGGGTAGCGACTATTCGGTAGACTATCTTCTCGGAACGGTAAAAATTCTCAACGAATCTATCCTTTCGTCGGGTAACAAAATCCTCGTTTCGGTAGAGAGCAACACCACGTTTAGCAGCACCACCAAAACCCTTATGGGAACGCACCTCAATTATCAGTTCAACAAAAATTTCAACATTGGCGGTACAATTATGCGCCTTTCGGAAAAGACCCTTACCAATAAGGTAAGTTTTGGCAACGAACCCATCAAAAACACTATCTGGGGATTGGATATGCGCTACTCGCTGCCCTTGCCCGGATTAACCAAAGCCATCGACCGCCTTCCATTAATTAGCACCAAAGCCGAATCGCGATTAAGTTTTGAGGGCGAATTTGCGCAACTTATCCCTGGTCATAGTCGCTCTATCGACAAGGCGGGAACTTGCTACATCGACGATTTTGAAAGTGCCCAAACCAAAATTGATGTTAAATCGGTAAGCCAATGGGTTTTGGCATCCACTCCGGCTGGAACAAAAAATTTCCCCGAGGCTAAATTCAACAACGACCTTAGATATGGTTTCAACCGTGCGCGTTTGGCGTGGTATAATGTGCTGAGCGACCTTCAAGGCACAGCCACAAGTAGTTACGGCATTACACCTTCTTATATTAGTAAAGACGACCAAAGCAACCATTACATCCGTGCCGTTTACGAACGTGAAATTTTCCCAAATGCACAGTCTATCAGCGGAATTTCTACACAGTTGACCATTCTCAACCTTGCATATTACCCCACCGAGCGCGGACCTTATAACTATGATGTGGAAGGTGAGCCCGGCGTGTCGGCAGGTATCAACGAAGATGGTTCGCTCAAAAATCCGTCAAACCGTTGGGGCGGCGTAATGCGCGAACTTACCACCACCGACTTTGAGGCGTCTAACATCGAATACATAGAATTTTGGATGCTCGACCCCTTTATCTACGAGCAAGAGGATATGGGTGCCGACCTTTATTTCAACCTTGGTAATGTGTCGGAAGATGTGCTAAAAGATTCGCGCAAAAGTTTTGAAAACGGTCTGCCTTATCCGCCCGACCCGCAATTTATCGACACCACCGCTTGGGGCTTGGTTTCTAATAAAACCTTCCTTGTTAACGCATTCGACAATAGCAACGGCGCAAAAGATGTTCAAGACCTTGGTTTCGACGGTTTGGACGACGATCAAGAACGCTCGTTCCACAATAATTTCTTAGACCGTATCTCCAACGTTTTCGGTACATCGTCTAAAGCATACGCCGATGCTTACAACGACCCGTCGAGTGATAACTACCATTTTTTCCGCGGCTCTGATTACGACGAACAAAAACTCTCCATTGCCGACCGTTATAAACATTACAACGGCACACAAGGCAACTCGCGCGATTTTTCTACTTCGTCGGCATACTCCACCATCAAAGACCGTTACCCCGACGTAGAGGATATCAATCTCGACAACACCCTCTCCGAAACCGAATCGTATTATCAATATAAGGTGCACCTTTCGCCCAACCAAATGCAGGTGGGACAAAACTACATCACCGATATGATTGAAAGCAACGTAAAGACTGTTAACGGTCAAACCGAAACCGTAAAATGGTATCAATTTAAAGTGCCTATCTACGAACCCGATAGCACCGTTGGTTCAATCTCCGACTTTAAGTCGATCCGCTTTATGCGTATGTATCTTACCAACGCCAAAAAAGATATTATCCTACGTTTTGCCGAAATGAACCTTGTGCGTGGCGATTGGCGCAAATACAACGCCGCTATGACATCGGCTGGCGAAGTGGTTACCGACCATCAGTATAGCGACGGACTTTTAGACATATCTACCGTGAGCCTCGAAGAAAACGGCAGCAAAACTCCCGTTAATTATCTTCTTCCTCCCGGCATCGACCGCGAGCGCGACTATCAAACCAACCAAGTGGTAGAAGAGGACGAAAAATCTATGGCACTCTCGGTAACAAATCTTCCCGACGGACAATCGGTGGCAGCATACAAAACCGCTGTTTTGGACCTTCGCCAATACCGAAAACTCAAAATGTTTGTTCACGAAGAACAACCCGCCGGCACAGTATTAAACGACAACGACCTTAGTATTTTTGTCCGTCTCGGTAGCGACTACAAAGAAAACTATTACGAATACGAACTCCCCTTGAAGGTAACGCCCGAAGGTTATTACACCAACGACGAAAATGGTCGCCTCGGTGTTTGGCCGCTCGAAAACAATGTGGAGATAGTTTTTGCCGACCTTCAAGATGTTAAGGTAATGCGCAATAATGCAGCACGCGAGGCTGGGTCAACTGTTTCGGTAACAATGCCTTATACCCACGTAAACGAAAACGGTACTAAAATTACCGTTATTGGTAACCCCAACGTCAGCAATATCAAGACTATAATGATAGGTGTGCGCAACCCTTCGCAAGAAACCAATCCATTCTCTGACGACGGAATGTCCAAAACCGCTGAAATTTGGGTAAACGAACTTCGCCTTACCGACTTTAACGAAGATGGCGGATGGGCTGCCAAGGGAAAAGTAGAATTGCAGATGGCAGACCTCGCCACGGTTTCGGTGGCAGGTTACACACATACGCCCGGATTTGGAAGTATAGAAAAGAGGGTAGGGGAGCGTTACCAAGAAACCGTTTACCAATACGACCTTACATCGCAGGTGCAGATGGGCAAATTTTTTAATAATGATTACGGAGTAAAATTGCCGGTTTACTTTGGATATTCCGAAAACTACGAAATTCCCCGTTACAATCCTCTCGACCCTGATATCGAACTAAAAGAGACTCTCAACAATCCTCATCTTTCAAAAGAAGAAAAAGACGAAATCCGCGACCAAAGTATCACCTTTGAACGTCGCAAAAGTTTCAACGTTACCAATATGCACATTGAGGGACGAAGCAAGGAGGCAAAAGAGGAGGCTCGCCTACGCAAAGAGCAGAAAAACGCCGAAGCCAATGCCAATGTGCCCGTTACCCCTGAGGAGAAAAAACAGCAGCAAAAGAAACCGCTCGTTAACCAAAAGCCATTTTACCACGTGTCGAACTTTACGGCGGGTTTTGCTTACAGCGAGTATTATATGCACGATGTAACTATTAAATCGCAGTTGGAGAGAATTTTACAATCGTCGTTGGAATACAACTTTACCTATAATCCCAAAAACTACAAGCCGCTCTCAAAGGTTAAATTTTTGCGTAATAAACATCTTGCATTGATTCGCGATTTCAACTTCTATCTGTTGCCTACAATGGTGGCTGCGTCGGCTAATATCGACCGTATGTATTCTACCATCAATTATCGCAATATCAACGAAGACGATGGTTTCCTCGACCCCACGTTCCAAAAAGATTTCCGTTGGCGCAGAAATTACCAAGTAAATTACAAGTTGTCGCAAAATCTGCAAATGAACTTTACCGCCAACAACGAAAGCCGCGTTAATCCCGATGGCATACTCGACCGTTTTGGCGAAGAAACCGCCCGCGAAAAGGATACGCTCTTTATGAAATTTCTCGACCTTGGTTACAATACATCTTACAAGCAGAATGTAAAATTCCAATACCAAGTGCCGCTCAACAAGATTCCGCTTTTGAATTGGGTTTCGGCTAATGCCATTTACAGCAGCGACTACAATTGGCAGCGCGGTATCGAACCTGTGGAAGTAGCCGCCACCGACACCACTCCGGCTTACACCATTAGTCACGGCAACACTATTGCCAACAACGGAGTGCTTACCCTCAACGGCTCTACCAACCTCGAAAACCTCTATCGCAAAACACCTTATTTTAAAGATGTATTAAAACGATTCTCAAAAGACGGTCGCAAAAACGCCACCAACGAAAAACGCGAGGTAACAGCCACCAAAAACAATCTCCGTTTTACCAAAGGCGTAGGCCGAATTATTTACCACAATCTTGGCACCACCGATGTGGAGGCTGAAATAACGGATATCGACGGTCAGCCCGTAAAAGGTAGCACCAGCATTGTTGATAAAAACCGCATCCGCTTTACTGCCGACGACGATTACGAAGGCTGTACCGCTGTGGTAAAAGGCAAAAAGCCTGTCAACGATAGTCCGTTCCTTGTAATTTCCGATTATCTTGCTTACACACTTATGAGCGTCCGCAATATTTCGGTAACTTATAAAAATCAACGTTCAAACACACTTACAGGCTATCAGCCCGATACTAAATTGTTTGGCTCGTATTATTCGGGCGGAGTAATAATGCCGGGCATAGATTATTTAATGAGTCTCAACGACGATGATTTCCATCTTTACGCCGCCGACAAGGGTTGGCTTATCAAAGATTCCACCCTTGCCGACCCTGTGATGTATACCAAAGGCAACAGCATTGGCGTGCGTGTGGCTTTGGAACCCATCAACACATTCCGCATCGACGTAAGTTTCGACCGTAGCATTGTATACAACACCGAGGAGTTTTTTGCCTACGCCACCGATATTGACGGATGGCAGACATCGAGCCGCGTTAAGCACGGTAACTTCCGCATAAGTTACAATATGCTTAAAACATCGTTTAAGAAAGTTGGCGATGATTACAGTTTGGAAACCTACAACAAGTTTCTCGACAACCGCGAAATAATAGCACAACGTCAAGCCGACCGTCGAATGGGTCTAAAAGAATACGACCCCACTCCGCAAGTAGACGATGAGGGCAATCTGCTTTATGGCAATTATCCCAATGGATACAGCAAAACCCATCAAGATGTGCTCTTACCAGCATTTCTTGCAGCATACGCAGGCACAAGTCCGCAAAAAATCCGTCTCGACCCGTTCCTCAAAATTCCTTTGCCCAATTGGCGCATTAATTATAAGGGTCTCGGTAATATTCCATTGCTTAAAAATGTGGTTCGCTCGGCAATGTTGACCCACGCTTATTCGTCGTCGTACTCGATATCCAACTTCAAAAACAACGCTGATTACAGTTTTGATGATGAATACAACTGGGGACGCTCGTTTGCTCGCTACGAAGCCAACAACCTTTTTATTCCGCAATACGAAATTGCCGCCGTTACTCTCGACGAAAAATTTGCGCCTCTTGCCGGAATCGACATTTCGTGGGTAAACCTTATGAGCACCAAATTCGAGTATCGTCGCACCCGTCAGATTACTCTCGGATTTGCCAACAGCCAAATATCCGAAATGTACCGCAAGGAGTGGATTATTGGCGTAGGATATAAGTTTGCACAGTTGCCCTTGAATATTCGCACCTCGGGCGGCAGCAACCGATTTAAGAGCGATCTCGACCTCCGTGCCGATTTTGTTATTGACGACGACAAAACCATCATCCGCGAAATCGAAAACCTCTACGACCAAATATCAGCAGGACAAAAGAGTTTTTCGATAAAATCTACGGCTGATTACAGACTCTCTCAACGTTTTAAAGTGCAATTGTATTACAACCATCAGATAACCAATCCGATAATCTCCACAAGTTATCGCACAAGCAACATAAAGTTTGGGTTTAGCATTACGATGAGTTTGGATTGATAATGTGTAACTTAAAATTTTTACAATTTTATAGTGTTATTTACATTTAGAATGATTACCTTTGCAATTAATGAGATTTAGGATTGTCATATTGATGATGTTGCTGTCGTTGGCAGCAGAAGCCGTGCCGCCCCAAAAGAGTGTTAAACAACCTGTTGGAAGCGACAACACTTCGTATCTATATTACAACTCCGATCCATCGGTTAATTTTCTCTATTGGGAAAAAAATGTAAGAATTGCGCCTCCGCCACCGCCGCAGATTACCGTTTCGCCTTTGGTAGATTCGCTGTGCGCTATTCTCAATGCTGATACTACCGCGTTGTTTTCGATTCCATCTGTTCGCCCGAGAGTGCCGAGCAATGTAGTTACTTTTGAAATCAACGAAACAGAGTATCTTGTGGGTATTCCCACCGACAAAACTTCGTATATCTACCTTCCTAAAAAGCGTTACGAATTTACACACGCCGATTCGCTTGCAATGTACACCCCGTTTGACCTTACAAAATTGGGAATCTACACATTGTCGTTTTATGGCGTAGACGCTTGGCATATCAATGTGGAAGAAAAAATACCTGAGCGGTTTTATATTGACCTTGGTAGTGAAAAAAGCACCCTTGTGTTTCCTACCGAGATTCTTGTGCCGATGATTATAAGTTTAATTTTGATACTTATCGCCAACTTTTATTCGCGCGGATATATTCATAGGCTTTTGCTCATAGTTTGCTTTTACAACGCATTTAACAATGCCGCATCAGAGCGCAATATCTCTGCCGAAAAAGCTGGTTGGATGCTGTTTGCCAATTATATTCTCAGCGTGTCGATTTTTGCATTTATATTAATTACAAAGTATGGCATAGAGCAACCGTTTAATTGTTTTGTTGCTTTGGCAATTGGTTGCGGGTCAGTGTTTTTGATATATTTAATTAAACTATTGGTTTCAATGTTTTTTAGCAATCTGTTTCTTTGTCGCGACACCTTTTCGCTTCATTACACCAATGTATCATACATATTGCAGATACTCGGCGTTGTGCTTTTGCCTGTAAATTTCTGTATGGTGTATATCGGCTACGAATTTACTGTGGAAACTCTCTTTGTGATAGGAGCTGGGGTGTGCATTTTGGCAGAATTGATGAAATTAATAAGGTTGTTTAAAATAATATTTGATAAACATTTTTCTACTTTTTATTTATTTTTGTATCTTTGCGGCGTGGAATTTTTACCTGTATTGCTTGCGGTTAAAATACTGTCCCGTTAGCCGTTTGTTACAGGATTCCGCCTGGGACAGAAGGGATAGTTTTAATTTAAAATAAAGAGTTTTGAAAATTACTAATTTGCTGATTTCGCAGCCAAAACCGACGGGAGACAGCAGTCCCTATTTTGATTTGGCCGAAAAGTTGAAACTAAACGTTACATTCCGTCAGTTTATCAAAATTGTCGGAGTTAGCACAAAGGATTTTAGGGCTCAGCACATCAACTTGCCCGACTACACAGCCGTTATCTTTACAAGCAAAATCGGTATTGATAATTTTTTCCGTATTGCCAAAGAGGTGAAATACGCCGTACCTGAATCTTTGAAGTATTTCTGCACCACCGTGCAGATAGCACTTTATCTTCAAAAGTATATAGTTTATCGCAAACGTAAGATTTTTCACGGCAAGCAGAATCTCAACGACGCTGTTGAAGCTCTTAAAAAGAACGCTGCCGAAAAATTCCTCATCGTTACGAGCGATGTTAGCAGCAACGAAATACCCGATTTTCTCAACAGCCTTGGCATAAAGTACGATAAAACTGTTATGTATCAGACTGTGAGTGCCGAATTGGACGATTTGAAAGCAGATTTTCCGAATTTCCAAGTGCTTGTGTTCTTTACTCCTGCGGGAATCAAGAGCCTTCACGAAAACTTCCCCGATTTTGAACAGGGCGACGTTAAAATTGCTGCCTTTGGACATTCGGCGTGGGAGGCTGTGGAAAAATACGGCTACCGTCTAGATATCAAGGCTCCCACTGAGGAGGCTAAGAGTATGCCTGCCGCTTTGGAGCAGTTTATTATAGCAAACAACAAGCGTAAATAATTGATAATTGCATAAGACCTACACATTGGGCAAGGCCGAAAGGCTCAAAAGTGTTGTCCGTATCGAAAACCTTTTTAAATCGGGAAAGTCGTTTGTGGCTTTCCCTTTTATAGTTTACTATACTGTGGATTCGGATTTTGATAAGGAGGGCAGTCAAATGATGGTTTCGGTAAGCAAGAGACAGTTTAAACACGCCGTAGACCGCAATCGCCTCAAACGTCTTACTCGTGAGGCATTTAGATTGCGTCGTCAAAGATTCAACGATTTGTTTCCTGCTCATTATAGTGTTGCTTTTGTGTATAAAGGTCGTCAGATGACGAGTTTTGATGTAGTGTCGCAGGCTATGGACGCAATTGTTCAAAAATTTTCTACGATATTACAAGAGCAATAAAATAATATAACAAACAAAAAAGCCCTGCCAAACGGCGGGGCTTTTTTGTTGATACTTTAACTATTCCTTTTAGAATGTGTCTTCTTCGGTTTCGCGGTCGATTACGTAAACTGTAACACAGCCTTTGTTTTTTTCAACCGGTACTGCAAAACCTTCGTCGGCAGCAGGTTGTTGCTGTTGTTGTTGACGAGGTTGCTCATAGTCGTAATCAGAGTAACTATACTCCTGAACTTGCTCTTGGGGTTTTTCAACCTCTTTTACATCGAGCATAATTTTAAGCGATGTAGAAGATACTGGGCTGAAATCGAAAAACGGGTGAATGAACTTGTTTTTCTTGATATCCATAAACTCCTGCAGAGCGGTCTGCTGGGGGCTTACAGGCTCATTACCCTCCGAAAGTTTGCCTGGTACATTTACTACTACCTCTCCTGTGCTCATATCGATGATTTTGACATCGATATTGTTGTTGAATACCGTGCTTGCAAAAAACTGTATTCTATAGTCCATACCTTTGGTAATCGGAAGCACAAATTCGTATTTGCGACCTGTCTGGCACATTGCACTTTTTGACGCGGTGTTATAGCGGTATGGTGCAACTGGCTTGCGCATTTTCATCTGGTCAGCGCAAGTGTTTTGTGCTTGTAGACCCAAAGGTAGTGATACTAAAACAACAAGTAAAAATTTAATAACATTTTTCATATTTGTAGAAGTTTTAATATTTTACTTATTTAACGTTGTTTATTGTGATATTATTTCTCACAGAGGTAATAGTTTCTTTAATTTTATTAAAATTATTTTCTGTCATCTTGATTTTCATGCCTCCGCCCACTTTGATGGCACCGCTGTTGTTGGTAGAAGATGTAGTATTATTCTTTTCAACTTCTAACTGAGCAAAAGCCTCTTTGAGGGGAGCAAGTTCGGCGATGGTAGATTTAATACTTGGGTCGCTCTGCTGCTGCTCTAAACGGAGCATAAGGTTGTCGAAGATAATTTTTTGGTCGGCAATGCGCTGGATTGTGGGGTTTTCAGCTTCGTATTTGTCTACCGAGTTTACAATAATGTAGAGAAATTCGAGCCATCCGCCTGTGGAAATCAGCGACATGGTTTTTGCGCGGTTTTTAGAATCGAGGAAGTTTTGAATATCAAGGTATATATCGCTCGAAATCTGTTTAAGCGAGTCGCGGTCTTCTTTAACGTTGTCGATGCGGTTGATGAGGCTTTGTGTAAACACGTTTCCAATGCCAATTTCGTCGGATAGTTGACGTACGATTTTAAACTCTTTGAGCGATTCCTGATATTTGCCAAAAGCGGTGCTGTATGCCATGTCGGCGCTGTATGTACCAAAGTTGATCTCTTTAGATCTGTTGTCAACATACTTGTCGATGTTTTCGATTGGGTTTACAAGACCTGGTACAAACTGAAGGTTCTTGTCTTTTGTAAAGGCGAAGAGGTCTTCGGGAGAGGGTATCAGATAGAAGTTGTTTTCGTTTGTCTGACTTGTTTGGGTCTGTTGCTGTTGTTGTTGATTGTTCTGATTGTTGCTGTCGCCTGCGCACGACTGAAACATTAATGCCGAGGCTGCTACGATGGCGCAGATTGGTGTTGCTTTAACTTTCATTTTTTGAATTTTTTGATTTTTTGTTTATATATTATTGTTGTCTTGTCTGTTCCATACAAGTTTTTTGCCGAAACCTAAGCGGTTGTCTGTAAGTTTGTAATAATTTGGCTCTAAAACCACGTATGTGCCCGGTACGGCTATTGCGTAGGGGTATTTTTTGAGGTAAGTCTTTTTTGCTTGCGATAAATAATCGTCTTCGGGTATTACCGCTTTGGCGCATATTTGAAGTCCTTGTAACTTGCCCACTTCTTTGGTTTCTAACACTATCGAGGCGGCTATGTTGCTGTTTTGTGCTATCTCTTTCATATGACGGGTGTTTTCGGCATCGGTCTTTATTATAAAGGTGTTGCGCTCAGCGTCGTAGGCGTAAAAGCAGTCGCAGCAATATGGCTGACTGTCGGCGCAGGTGGCAAGTACCAATACGTGATGGTTGCCGATAAACTCCGTTATTTTATTGTCTAATTTTTCGTCCATTTGGTTGCATTAGTTTAGTTGTCGGAGCCGAAAGGTATTCCGTTTTCAATCTCCTTAAAGTCGGTGCTGATAACGGCAAATTCTGAACGACGGTTTAACTGGTGGCAGATTTCCTTATCTTGGTTAGATGTAAGATTGTTGATAAATGCCTCGCTGAGCACGTCGCCCTCTTTGAGGAAGGGATATTTGTCGGCTATCTTTTTGGTAACTTTTACGGGGTTGCTTTCGCCCATACCTTTTGATGTGAGGCGGGCTGGATTGATGCCTTTTGAAACAAGGTAGTTAACAACGCTCTTGGCACGCTCGTCGGAGAGTTTGAGGTTGGCCTCATCGTTGCCACGGAAGTCGGTGTTGGCACGCAACTCTATGGTAATATTGCTGTTAACGTTTAGCACTTCAACCAATTTGTCGAGACTTACCATCGACTCTTCGCGGAGGTTTGCCTTGTTAAAGTCGTACTCTATGTTCTCTATCTCAATTACCTGATTAATAGGCGACATAAGTATTTCGATATGGAGCACTGTGTTTTCGGTTAAGCCTTTGGTGGTTTCTTTGCCAACGCCTTTGAGAAATCCCGGTTTGTTGGTAACGAACATATAATCAAGGTTTTCGGTAAGTTTAAAGTTGAATGTGCCGGTGTTGTTGGTTTTGGATTCCAACTGAGTGCCATCGCTGGCGGTGAGTTTTACTTCGGCGTCGGTGATTACCACGGTGGTTTCCTCGTTTTTAACCACACCCTCGATGCTTACCTCGATGGGAGGGAGGTAGAATGCGTAAATATCGTCGCCACGGCTGCCTTCACGGTTGGATGAGAAGTAGCCTTTTTGAAATTTTTTGAAGAATGTGATGCCAAAATCGTCGCCGGCTGAGTTGATGGGCACTTGCATATTTTCGGTGTGGGTTACGCCGTCTTTGGTGTAATGCTTAAAGATGTCTAAACCACCGAGACCACCGCGTCCATTGCTCGAAAAATAGAACGATCCGTCGGCTGCCGCAAAGGGATAAAGTTCGTCGTCTTGTGTGTTGATGCTTCCGCCAAGGTTTTGAGGTTCACCCCATTTGTTTTTGCCTTCGCGTGTGGCTTTCCAAATATCTCTGCCGCCGAGACCGCCCGGAGCGTCGGAGGAGAAGTAGAGTGTGCGTCCGTCGGGACTTAGGCAGGGGTGTCCTACCGAAACGGCAGTGTCTTGAAACAATTGTACCTCCTCAGGTGCCGACCAAGTGGCGTTTTCCATCAATGTGGCTGTGTAGATACGGCAGCCGAGATTTTGGTTTTTGATGTTTTTGCACGATGTAAAATACATTGTCTGTCCATCGGCAGATATGCAGGGACTACCTTCGTCAAAATTGGTGTTTACAGCACCCTCGGCAGGGATTGGAATACTCCATTTGCCTTTTTTGTCGCGTTTGGAGTAGAAAATATCGGTGTAATACATTCCGCTGTTGGCGTTACGCTCGTTGCCTGTGGCGCTTTCGCGAGCCGATGTGTAGAAAATTTCGGTTGAGTCGGTTCCGAAAGCGGGAGCAAAGTCGCTCTCTTTGTCGTTGAGCCAACGTGCGGGGTAAACAATGTATCTGGTGGGTTTCTTTTCCCATTGGAGGGCTGTTTCGCAATCTTTTACGCCTTGTTCGCCGCGTTTGTCGTCGGGAACGAGGTCGATGTAACTACTATAAGTGGCTGAGGCGTCTTCGTAGTTGCCACGCATTTTGAGAGCGTCGGCAAGGTAGAGAGTAGCCAAGGGGTTAGAATATTTTGCTTGGACAGCCTTTTTGTACCAACGTTCGGCGTTGCGAGGGTCGCTGGTTTTGCGGGCGCATTCGCCAAGGTAGAAACAAATTTTGCCTTTTGTAGGACGGTCTTTGGTTTTGGGATAAAGTTTCACAAGCATTTCGGAGCATTTGGTGTATTCTCCTGAGTTGAAATAGGTGAGAGCCTTATCCACCTTTTTGTTCTGAGCCATTGCCTGCGGAATAGCCGCCACAAGAATCAGAGCCACTATTGTAATAATTGATCGCATCTTGTTTAGAGTTTAGAAAAACGTTTTGTCAATAAATTACAAATTTTGTTCTTTTTTTTGAGAAAACAAATTTTTTTGATGATTTTTTTGATTTTTATAAAAAACGCGCAGACAAAAAACTGATTTGTCTGCGCGTTTGGAGATAATTTATGTCTAACGATTGTTTAAAATCCGTTGCCGTTCCATTTAACTTTTTTGTAATTGCCCGACTTGGGGTCGTAGTATTCGATGTCGCGGCCTTCGCAGGGAAGTGAAGGATAGCCTTTGCCTACTTGGTCCATCACTTTTTTTGTGATGTCGGCACGGGGCGAAAGACGGTTTTTGGCGGTTTCATATTCGTAAAACATCAATACGTTGTGACATTCTGCATCCTCGTCTTCACCGCAGTTGCCACACTCATGGCATTGTGTGATGTAGATGCCCAGAAGTTTGTTGCCGTTGGGAAGATTCCAAAAACAGGTTTCGAGAATGTTGTCGAACTGCACCTCTTCGAGAATCTTCATATAGCCGTTTTTGGGTTTGTAGTTTACCTGGTAACCATCGATGTTTTCGGCGGGGGCTTTTTTGTACTTCTTGTAGATGTTGACAAAGTCGCCGGGATTAACATCAGCCCAAGCGGTAAAGAGTTTGTCTAATGTGGTAGACTGGGCGTTTTTTACAGGGATGGTCATCTCCCAATTGTTTTTAAGGTCTTCGGCATTCTGGGCGAAGACGCTGCCTGTGAGCATTACGGCAATAGCCGAAACTAAAAGTTTTTTCATTTTGGTGTTATTTTATGTGATTTAACTAATAAAAAACGCTGATTTTGGGCGGTTTAGTATGGAGAGGATAGGGAAATATCGTTTGTAGTTTTATAGTTTATGTAAGGATTTTTTGTGGATTGCAAAAAAAAGTTTTTACAAATTTCCCATTATCGCAGGTATCAGCGATGAATCCAAGATTTCAAAAGCAAAGCATTTTTTGCCTAAGTCTTTGAGAGATGCGCCGATGTGATAAAGGGTAGTGTTGTCGATAATTAGAAAACGGTCGTGCATTGTGGCTGTTTGCTTAAGGGTTAATGTTGGATATTGGGCGTTGAAAGTTTGAACATCTTGTGCAGTGAGAGGTGTGTTGTTTTTTGTGTAGATTGTAACTTTAACACCAGGTTGCTTTTTGGTGAGACGTTGTAATATGCTAAGATCCACGTAGTTGTCTATTAAGATAATCTCCTTTGTAGCGGCTTGTAAAAAACTCTCAAATTTGGCGTATGCGTCGAAGATTTGACCTTGAAAGAATATGCCCTGTGTATCGTCGATTGCGTATTTGTCCATACGTTCAAAAAGTTCGTCGATGCGGTGGTCTGCATTCAATTGATGATGCTTGATAGCAACTATTTCGTCAAACAACATCAAATTGTTTTGCAAAAACTTTCGCATTGCTACAAAAGCGTTCATTATCTGTATGCTGACATTTACCGCAGTGTTGCTTTTTAATACTGCGCTAAGCATTGCCACGCCTTGCTCCGTGAAAGCATACGGTGGGCGACGCAAACCCATTTTGTCAGAATTGGAGGTCACAATTTGTGACCTCCAATTTGTAAATTCAGTATTATTCAACTGAAACATAAAGTTTTGCGGAAACCTTTCGATGTTTCTTTTTACGGCTTGGTTGAGGACTTTTGTCTCCACACCGTATAACTCCGCCAAATCACGATCGAGCATTACTTGCTGTCCCCTGATAACGAGGATTTTGTTTTCTATATTGATGGTTTGCAACGGGTTGTTTGGCATTTTTTGATTCGTTTATTTTCGGCAAAATTACTGAGTTTTTTTGTGCCTTCCAAAAAAATCTCTTCAAAATAAAGGCAGCAAACCCAACGGTTTGCTGCCTTTGTATTCATATTGTTTATTGTTTATTATTTCTTTGTAGAAAATCTTATCGGCATTGACATCGGAACGTCAACTGGCTTGTTGTCTTTGATGCCGGGGTTAAAGTGGGGGAGCATTTCAATTACTCTTTTTGCCTCTTGGTCAAGCGATTCGTCACCGGCACTTCTTAATAATGTGATGTTGGTTACTTTGCCTTGCTTGTTTACCATAAATCTGTAATAGGCTGTGCCTGAGATGCCTTTTGATTTTGCCTCTTCGGGATATTGTATATTTTCGTTAATGAAATTGAAGAGGGCTTTGTCGCCACCGGGAAATTGGGGCATTACATCTGGGGTAACGTATACTGAATCTTCATCGTTTTGTGGTGTTGTTACCCTGATTTTTACGGGATTAGCATTTTGCTCTTTGGATTTTTTGGTGGTGACGATTATTACTCCGTTAGCACCTTTTTCGCCGTATGCGTCTATGGCAGATTGGTCTTTGAGAACCATTATGCTTTTAACATTAGAAGCGTCAACGTCGTCCATCGTTCCCTCTTTGCCGTCGATTATTACAAGAGGCGATGAGGGTAGGGTAGAAATGTCCATTTTTATGTTGTGATCCTTATCAATGGTTGCGGGACCGATAATGATTTGCTCTGAGGGTAACTTTGGTTCTGTGTTTACTACATCGTTAGGATTGTCGGACGGTTCGCTTTTTTTGGTGGTGATTTCAATTACGCCGTTTTGGGCATCATCGCCGTATTTGTCGGTTGCAGATGTGCCTTTATAAACGCTGATTGATTTAATTTTTGACGATTCCACGGCTGAGGTGGTACTTGGTTTGCCATCGACAATTACAATGGGATCTTGCGGCGCAGTTTGGATATTCAAATTTAAATGGTTATCTTTGCTGCTGGTTACAACGATGGTTTGGGCGTTGCTTTCGGCGAATTTTGCTGTCAACAGTGCCGAAACTGCTATTGGCAATAGTACTTTGATTACTGCCAATGGTGACGATTTTTTACTTGACATCATAGTTATACGTTTTTTTAAATTACTGTGATTCAGGCTGCTGGCTACTGAACTCCACTTCCTGCCGGCGGCCTTTTTTATTAATAATGTTTGATATTGTTTTGCATTGAATCCGGAGGCTATTACCTCGTGGTCGGCTTGATATTCGTGTACGGCACGCAATTCGCGTTTAAAGAGCCATATTGCAGGGTTGAACCATTGCAGACAGCAAGCCAAATCTATAAAAATCAAGTCGATAGAATGTCGTTGTGTGATGTGTGCCATTTCGTGAGTTAGCACTTCGCGCGAGTTTTCTTGATAATCGTGCGAGTTCATAAAAATATATCTTAACCAACTCACTGGCGATTTAATGGCTTCTGAGATAATTAGTTTGACACCTTCTCTTAAATTAATTTTGTGGCTGAATGCTACTTTGCCTATGATAGACAGCGTGGTAACTATGTATTTTAAGAAAAATAATGCTATGCCAACTGCTAAGATGTACGGAATAATTTCGGTAAAAGATATTTGTTATTCCGTTTCCATAGCGTTTAAGATTGAGCGTTTTGGTTTTCGATTTGCTGCAAAAGGTCTTTGATTTCGTCAGACGAAAGTTCGCCGTCGTCAACAAGAGCCGACACTGCGTTGGTGTACGAATTGTTGAAATACTCTTTGATAATGTTTTTGAGCGACTTGCGTCCAAAATCGCTGCGCTGTACTGTGGCGTAATACTGATAGGTGTTGCCATACGCCTTGTGACTTACAAAACCTTTTGACTCTAACATTCTTACCATTGTGGAAACGGTGTTGAAATGCGGTTTGGGTTCGGGCATTAGGTCGAGAATGTCTTTTACAAACATTGGTCCTTTGTCCCAAAATAGGTTCATCAGTTCATCTTCTTTCTTTGTAAGTTTTTCCATCTCTATTCTGTTTTGATTTATTTTACGCTGCAAATATAAACATATATTTTTAAATTCAACTACTTTTTATAGTTTTTTAACTAAATATTTTAGTTAGTTTTTTTTAACAACGAATGAAACGAATGGAACGAAGAAAAAAAGGCAGCCTAAGATTTTTAGACTGCCTTATTATAAAGTGTGCAAAATGATTAATCCATCTTGATTTTGTCTAAGCCGTCGAGGGTGGCTTCGTCGTCGATAACGCCTTCGATACCGGTGTTGACTATTACTTTGGCTGATGAGGCGTCGGAAATGGTGATGTTGTCGCATCTCATATTGTCAACAAAGTTGCCGGCATTTTCTACGCGGACACCGTATTTTGCTTTGATGCGCGAGATGTTGCAGTTAGAGAATTTAAAGCCTGCGTCGGTAGAGATTAAAAATGCGCAGTCGTCGAAGAAATCTTTGCTGCCTGCGTTTTCAAAGTTGCAATAAGCAAAAACAGATTCGTCGTTTTGTTCGGTGCGGATTTCTGCGCCGTCCCAAGATCCGGGTTTGTCTTCTGCGCCTGCAAAAACAATTGGGTCGGCGGCTGTGCCTTGCGCCTTTATAATTGTTTCAGGACCTACGTAGAGTCTTGTGCCACGGTTGAAGGCAAATTTTGCACCCGCCTCGATTGTTGTGGTGGTGCGGTTGTTGAGTTCCAAACCTTCGTCGCAGAAGTAGGGTATGGATTCTTTGAGGAATGTGTATGATTTGCTGTCTTCGTCGAAACGAAATCTGGTTTTGATGTAGTTTTTGCCGTTGTTTTGGTAGGTGTTGTTTTTGCCGCCCAATGTGGTGTTCTCTGTCCAAGTGTCATAAACTACGGGGAACTCTTTGCAGTTTTTGATGGTGTTGTTTTCAAAAGCGGTGGTTTTGAGTATGTAAATGCCGTTTTGTTCTGCGCCGTCGATAGTGCAGTTTTTAACCGAAGCCGAACCAGCAATTTTTAGTGCAAAATCGCTTGCACCGCCGTTTTGAAGGGTTACGTATTCAAGAATGTTGTCGGAGCGTTTAGATAGGATTTCCACAAAGCCCCAACTGCCTACGTTTTGATTGTTGGTGGGTCCTGTGAGAACGATTGGCTTGTCTTGTGTGCCTTGCATTTTGATGCCTGCGTTTTCGCCAACAAAGATTCTGCCGTCGGTGCCGGTGAACATAATGGTAACGCCGGGTTCTACTGTAACGAGCGAGTTGCCGTTGAGATAGAGTTCGCCTTCTACGATGTAGTCAACGGGCAGTCCGAGGTCTTTCCAAGTAACGTTTTTGTCGATAGAGCCTGAGAGCACTACCTGACCGTCGGCGTTTTTAGGAGCGTCGGAAGGGTTTTGTTCGGTAATACCGTTGTCGTTGGTTTCGGGCGATTGAGCACCCTGATTGTTGTTGCTGCCACCCCCGCACGAAGCAAGGATAAGGGCAGAGGCTGCGATTAAAAATGGTGTCTTTTTCATTGTGATGTGAGTTATTTGTTGTTTATTATTTTCTCCAAATATACAAAAAAACTCAATCCGTATAAAGGAAAAATATTGTAATTTTCTGAAACTTTTATTATAACATTCGTAAAAGTTACTTGCATAGCACGGTTTTTGATTAATACTAATAATTTTGTATCAAATGGCAATCTTTACTTAACCTATTATGAAGCACGGTATTTGTCCATATCCCGGTCTGCGACCGTTTACCGAAGAGGAGAGTATCTTCTTTAAAGGCAGGGATTTGCATATACGTCAGATTGTGCGGCTCTTGGAAGAAAACAAGATGGCGTTTATCACCGGTGCATCGGGCGATGGAAAATCGTCGATGGTGTATGCCGATGTTGTGCCGTATATTAGGGCAGGATTTTTTAAGGCGGATTTCAATAGTTGGATTATTACCGACTTTAAGCCGCAGCGCAACCCACTCGCCTCGCTTGCCGAAGCGCTCTCTAATACAGCGGCTATATCAATTCGGCTGTGCTTTCTAACGACAAGACCAAAATAGTTCCCGCTCTTGATGATGGCGAAGTTTTTATCTATTATGCACAATCGCTTGATAAAAAATCTGTTGCAAATGCTAATCTAAACAAAAAGATTATATCAATTGCCTCGTCTGGCAATAATGATGAATACTATGTTTTGATGCACACAGGCGAACTTGTTAAATGGAATTCTGCCAACAATAATACAAAAGAGGTGTTCTCTCGTTCTCGCCATATTGCCTCGTCCTTAACCGCTATTCTTGACAAAAATCTGCTTGTGGTGTGCTATGCCGACGGTACTATTTTTTATTTTGATATCCAGTTGCTTGCCATCATAGGTTCCGATAAGCGCATAACATTGCTCGACACCAAAGATTTTGCGTCGCAGCCGTTTTACATCGAAGAAAACAACCTTCGTAGCAGTCGTGTCAACGCTGTTAGGTTCAACCAAAAAGGCATTCTCTTTGCCCTCACCGACAAAAACCAAATACTCTATTGGGATTCCGACATCAACCAATACGCCAAATCGTTAGAAACCCTCAACTTGCAGCCGCTAACAGCAAATGAAAAGAGTTTGGTATTAGGACGAGAGTTTGCAGGGGGGTGGTGATTATATTACCTCTTTCATTCTTGCATAATGCATTACGCTGGCAGGTATTTCATCCACCATTTTCCACCGAATTTGCATTTGATAACGTGTGCCAAGATTTTTGTATTCCCAATCTTTGAGAGTAACTTTTCCTAAATAGACATATCCCATGGTGCGCGATTTGTCTTCGGCAAAATTCTTCTGCTCACGAACAAATAAAAGCATGGTTTGTGTTTGATTGATATATGCCTAACCTTCGTTTGAATCAGGACGTACACGATTTTGTGTGTCCCATTGAAATAGACTACTGGTCAAAGCCTTATCGTCGTAATCTGTTGTAGAACCCTCTTCGCGATTTTTGATAATATCCACAAACATGGCTTCTACTTTTGTGTTTTTGTTGCGTTCTACACCTTCTCGTGCCGGTGATTTTTTTTCGAGTGTGGATGTGCCGATAGCAACCTGAATTTGTGATTTTGTATAAATTCCATGCAGTTTGAGCGGAAAATTCATCAGTTGCGAATTGTCGGGCTTTTCGTAAGCATTATTGTTTTTTTGCAATAGTGGCACAACTTGTTTCATTTCGTCGCAAAAACATGAATCCTTAGCAAGTGCATCTACCATTTCTTGAAGACTCGTATATTTGCCCGAAGTTTCAAAAAGGTCGTAATAAAACATCAATAGCCTTGTTTGGTCAACGGCTGACAGTTGTTTTACGTTGATTTTAAATGATTTTTGTGCTATTGAGTTTATGAAACTTAAATAAGAATACGAATCTGTGGCCAACCATTTGCGGTATACAGCCCGGCTTAATTCTTCGTTGTAATTTGATTGTGTGTTTACGATGTTAGATTCGTTTAACAGTTGATTCCACGTTCTTCCTTTGTATAATCTCTCCAATGGAATTTGGTATATATCTACAAAGTTTTCGAGATTGAGCGGCACTGAATGATTACGATCAAAATTTTGAATTAAAGCCGTAAGTTTGCGTGAATTATAATTTAAGATTGCATTTTTAAGGTTGTTTACAATATATTCCTTGGCTTTTGGCTCCAAAATTATTTGACATTTTAACGGCAAATGTGGGCAGTTGAGATTTAATTCTTCTAATACGCTCATCGAAGTTCGTCCCATCATTGTTCGCATACGGTCGGTATAGTTAAATTCTGCACGACTATTGCCTACATAGTCTAAGATATTTACATATTCCTTGCCCGGTGCTTTGCGCAATCCACGTCCAAATTGTTGGATAAACACTGTGAGACTTTCTGTTGGTCGTAAAAATAAAATTGTGTCCACTTCCGGAATATCAACACCTTCGTTGAACATGTCTACTACAAACAGATAGTTTATGCTTTTGGTTTTAAGCCTGTTATATAAAACTGTACGCATTGGGGCGTTGTCGCTTGTAAGAACATCCGCTTTTAATCCGCATAATGTAAACTTTGATGCCATATATTTTGCATGTTCTTGGTCAACACAAAAACACAATGCCCTTACATCGCGAATGTTATCCAAATATTTTTGCAACGAGCGTAATATCACCTCGGTACGTGCGTCGTTGTATCTATAAATTTTTGAAAGTTCGGATATTACATAATGACCTTTGTCCCAAGCCACTTCGGAATAATCAACACTATCTGTAATACCATAATAATGAAATGGAGCAAGCAATCCTTTATTTAAAGCATCGTCGAGACGTATTTCCGCCGAAATAGTTCCGTCAAAATCATGTTTAATATCCATTCCATCCATACGTTCGGGAGTGGCGGTTAGTCCCAATAGTATTTTGGGTTTAAAATAATCAATAATTTTTCGATACGATGAAGCGTAGCGTGATGCACTTCGTCGATAATGATATAATCATAATAATCCGCAGGAAGATTTATCTTATCCAAACGGTTGTTTAAGGTATCTTTTGAAGCAAAAATGTATTCAAAATTGTTGGGTTCTTGGCCGCTATACCATTTTTCACCAAAGTTGTAATCGCAAAGAACTTGTCGAAAAGTATTGATACTCTGTCTGATAATTTCTTCACGGTGAGCCACAAACAATAATCGAGCACGGTCGTGTTTATCAGCAAACTGTTTATAATCGCTGGCTGCCATTACCGTTTTACCTGTTCCTGTTGCCGCTACAACAAGATTTCGCCAATGATTGCGAACTTCGCGTTCTACTTGTAGACGTTCTAATATTTCACGTTGATAATCAAACGGACGGATTAATCCTGTTAAATTTGAAAAATCTATTTCGTTGTTAATCTTGCCGTTGAGTGCTGATTTTAAACGTGCATCATCTTTACCATTGATAAAAGTTTCATAACTTTCAGCCCACCACGATGCTTTGAACGAATTGCAGATTGTTTTCATCATCTGCGGCTGTTCGTATTGCGTAATCTTTACATTCCACTCTGCGCCTGTATCCAGAGCCTGTTGTGATAGATTCGACGAACCAATGTAAGCCGTATTAAAACCTGTATCGCGTAGAAAAATATAAGCCTTGGCGTGAAGGCGTTCGGAAGTTTCGTCGTAGGTAATTTTAATTTCGGTATTTTTAAGTGTCGCAAGTTGTTTAACGGCCTCAAAATCGGTGGCTTGTAAATAAGTAGTGGTTATTACTTTCAAATTCCCGCCGCGGTTTGTAAATTCTTTAAGTTGTGGCAACAGCAAAGCAAGTCCACTTTTCTTGATAAACGATACCATAAAATGTATTTCATCGGCAGAAGCAATTTCTTTTTGCAATTCGGTGTAAAGTTTCATGTCCTTACCTGTAAACAACGCTCCGTTAACGAGCCCTTTTATAGGCATGATTTCTTGCAATCTCTTTGCTAAATCGGGATAATCAGATTGTGTTTTGTCTATTACCGCGGTCAATATTTTTGCTTGCGCCGAAACCAAATTGCCTGATTCTAAATTAAACTCGTTTACCAATTTTTTGATAATTGCATTTGCCAAGTTTATTCCTTTGAAAATGGAGTTTGATGGTAGCAAATCTTCATCATCCTCGTCTAAATCAGAGTCGGTTAATACCTGTTCAAAAATATTTGTAAGGTACATAGATAAAAGTTTAGCAACCTCGTGTTTTTCAATAGTTCTTTCTCCGATGTAAAAACGGTTTTGATCTATTGCTGATATTTTTTCTTCAAATAGTTGATTAATTATTTGTTCGTAAATACCGGTCTGCATAAATTTTATGGTATGTAAAAGTATCTATGCAAAACTATTGTTTTTTTCTTTTAGAGCAAAAGAAATTGGGGATAAAATTTTGGGGATTGCAAAAAAGTTTTTACAAGTTTCCCATTATTGCCGTTATCAGCGATGAATCCAATATTTCAAATGCAAAGCACTTTTTGCCTAAGTCTTTGAGTGATGCGCCGATGTGGTAAAGGGTGGTGTTGTCGATTATCAGAAAACGGTCGTGCATTGTGGTGGTAGGTCTGACTGTTAGGGTGGGATATTGGGCGTTGAAGGTTTGAATGTCTTGGGCTGTGAGTGGGGTGTTGGGTTTTGTGTATATGGTAACGTTAACGCCCGGTTGTTTTTTTGTAAGGCGTTGTAATACACTTAAATCCACATAGTTGTCTATCAAGATAATTTCTTTTGTTGCAGATTGAATAAAACTCTCAAATTTGGCGTATGCGTCGAAGATTTGACCTTGAAAGAATATGCCCTGAGTATCGTCGATTGCGTATTTGTTCATACGGTCAAAGAGTTCGTCGATGCGGCGGTCGGATTCTTTTTGATGAATATTTACTTTAAGCAACTGATTTTTAATCGTATTGATTTCTGTAAAAATCTGAGCGTTATTGTGCAAGAAATGCCGCATAGAAACAAACGCCCGCATAATTTGAATGTTGACCTCAACCGCCTTTTGTGATTTCAATACCGATGATAGCATCGCCACACCTTGTTCTGTGAAAACAAAGGGTAATGATGGAGAAAATTTCAATGCTTGGAGGTGGTCGCAAATTGCGACCACCTCGTCTTTCTCGGTTTTGTTCAGCGAAAACATAAAATCCTCAGGAAATCGCTCGATATTGCGTTTAACTTGTTCGTTGAGGCGTTTTGTCTCCACACCGTACAACTCCGCCAAATCGCGGTCGAGCATCACTTGCTGCCCACGGATTACGAGTATTTTGTTTTCGATATTGATGGGTTGTAATGAGTTATCGAGCATAATATTGATTCTATCAATTTTCAGCAAAGTTACTAACAATTTTTGTGTCTTGCAAAAAAAGTTTCTCATCTCTTGTGCAACTCTTATTCTATTTATTCCGTATCTTTGCCTTATGAAACAGTACATTCTAATTTCAATATTACTATTAACTTGGGGTGTTGTGGCGGGTCAAAATGATACTACAAGGCACGGCGGCTATATTCCGCTGTTCGACAACCTTACTTCGCCCGATGTGCCGCTGCCCAATGATTACAATGGTAAATTGCGCACTACTAATTCTGATAGCATTCAGGTGAGCGTGGAGGAGGCTGTGGAAAACCTCCGAAACCTCTATAATGCCGGTAGGTTTAGCGAGGCGCTCGGATATGCGTTGTATGTGCGTATGCGCAAGCACGAAGACCGTTTTACCAAGGAAGAAACCGAAGTTTTTCATAAATATGCCATTGCCTCTATGAAGGAGATGGGTTTTGACTATAAGGCCGATTCGCTTATGAAGATTTTTTGCCGTCAAAGTCCTTTTTACGAGGTAAAAGATGATGATCCCGATGCGTTTGTAAAACTAAAAGATAAATTTGTTACACGTCCTATACTCGGCATAAGGGTTTCGAGTAGCAAGGATTACCCTATAATTACTCTCGACACTGTGTACACCGTGCGCGATAAGGAGACAGGCTATAAGTACCAAAACTTTAAGGGTTCGTCGTTTGGGGCAGATGTGGTTTATTACCCGATGAAAAATTTGGAAGTGTCGACAGGTGTGATGTTTTCTAAATTGGGCTTTACACGATTGGAACATAGTCAAAAGGTGAAGTTTTCGTATACCGAAAATGATCGTCTGATTTCGTTTCCCTTAGAGGTAGGATATTGTTTTAAGCCGTTTTGGGGATTGGTAATTCCCGAATTTTTTGCAGGAGCAAGGCTGTCGCTATTGCACAAAAGCACCTACGAGGTAAGCGACCAAGTGTTTAAACTCAACTCGGTGGGCAGCACTACCGAAGATGTTGCTTGCGAAGGTGATTTTGATAATGTAAAAAACTCATTTGTAACTCTTTATGGTGGATTTAGGCTAAATTACGAAATTCGTAGGATATGTTTTTTTGCAGGAGCATATTACGGAGCGGCTTTGGGCGAATTACGAAAACCTGAGGATAATTACACAAATGTAGAACTTATTGTAAACCATCGTTTTATGCCCGACGCTATACGTGTGGGACAAGTTTCGGTAAACCTTGGCGTTAAAGTAAACCTATATTATAAGACGTTTGCCAAATACGGTTACGGCTATTAAAACTATTGACAATGAAAAAATTATTGATATTATTTTTGGCAATGGCGGCTGTTGGTTGCAAAGAGGGCGGCATACTCAACGACCACAACGTGTTTATGTCCGATTCGTTGGCGTCTGCCGTTAAAAAAGTGCCGATTCGGTTTGAAGCCTCTATGCCTATGTATGTTACCGACGATGGAGGATTGCTTTTGGTTGAAGATTTTGTATCTTCTGTTGCGGGCGACCAAGAGATGAATTCTACACGAATAGCCAAAATTTTGCCCGATGGTTCTAAAACGTTTATGAAAATGCCCGAACCTCATTGGATTGCCAATGGCGACATTCCGCAAGAAACAATTGAACAGTTTGCTCCTGATATTCAACCTATCAACAATTTGTTCAAAGGGTCGGACGGCTGTTTTTATTCTCTTGGAATTTCGCAACCAAGGTTTCAAAGCGAATTTTTGGCACTTGCCCTAACCAAGTTTGATAGCGGTTTGAAAATTGTTTACGATTATTGCGCTGTTTTTTCGCTTGACGACGATCATCCTCTGCCTTACAGTTGGCGTTCCGCTCGACAACGGACGTTTTGCCATCCTTTTAAAAATGGGCGACGAGTGGCAAAATCAGGCGGTTTATTCGGCTATAATAATTGCTGTCGATGGAACGGTGGAAAACGAAATTCAGTTTGACCCCGAATTTGGTGAATATCCTGATGGAACTGTCTATTCTTGCGGCGACAATATTATCCGCGACTGTACCGATTTTTCTAACGAACAGCATATTAGGTCGTTTTCGAGCAAGGGAGAATTTTTGTACGAACAAATTGCTTCTGGTAAATGTGCAAGAGTATCATACACGGGCAAAAACACCATTCTTACCTGCTTTGAGGAATATGAGCCGAAATATGTTGAAGGTCCCAACGGTTATCAGATTACTGTTATGAACGGAAAATTTTATTACACCGATATTACACCCGAATTAACAGGCACTGAGGTGAGAGATTTTAATGGAAGTGATTCTACCTACATTGTGATGGGTGGTGTTTATTGCGGTGGAAGTCAAATATTGTACGGTTATTGCAGGCAATGTTTTAGGTCGAATTTCGGAGTAGATTATTTTTACAACGAAAACGATGCTAAGGGCTTTATTATTAAAGACGAAAAGTTGTACACTGTGACTGGAACATCTTCTAAGGCCATTCTCGGCGTTTGGTACAGCGGTGGCACTTACACCGTTTACTACGACGAGCGTTTGCCCGAAGCCGATTGGAACAGGTATGTAACTATTATAAAAACCAACGATTTAAATAAACTCAACAATTGAGCACATTAGATATTATATTAATTATTTTGCTTTTGGCGGCTGTGTCGGCTGCGGTATATTTTGCATCCACAAGGCGCCGAAAGGCTGAACGCGCTGTTGCCGATTATGGCGAAGACCTTAAACGCGAAATTCGTTTCTCGTCTGATGAGGTGCTGCGCTACAAATCGCTTTACGAAAAACTCAAAAACTCTGAAAAACAAGCCGATGAGTTGCCCACTTTGACCGATGGCGTTATGCCCGACGAGGTGCTGATGACCGCCGAACGAATTATGCTTGAACAGCAGAAACTCGAACTCGAAAAAAACGAAATCTCCGAACGCAACCGCAAACTGTGGGATATGTCGCTATTGATTGAAAAAAAGCGTGAACATATCTCTGCCCTCAAACGCGACATTGAGGAAAAACACCGAGCCGTTACCGACAGCATCACCTACGCCAAACGTATTCAATTGGCTGTTTTGCCCGAAAGCCGTTTGCTTAGCGAGTGCTTTGGCGATTATTTTATTTTTTGGCGGCCTAAGGATATTGTTTCGGGCGATTTTTATTGGATGAAACGTATTGGCGACATTGTGGCGTTTACCGTGGCAGACTGTACGGGTCACGGCGTTCCGGGCGCGTTTATGAGTCTTCTGGGTATAACGTTTCTCAACGATATTTGTATGAAACTTGATGAGGATACCCAGCCGAGCGATATTTTGGAACTTTTGCGCAGCGATATTATCTACGCATTTGGTCAGGAAGGTGTCAACGAGCGTCCAAACGACGGTATGGATATGGCGCTCTGCATTCTTAACCTGCGTACCAACAAACTGCGCTTTGCCGGAGCCAACAATCCTATGTATCTTATGCGCAACGGCGAATTGCAAGAATACAAGTCGGTAAAGAATCCTATTGGCAATTATGCGTTTTCCGCGATTTTTCGTCGGTGGAAATCGACGTGCAGACGGGCGATTGGATCTATATGTTTTCCGACGGTTATGCCGACCAATTTGGAGGCGAAGAAAACCGCAAACTCAACTACAAACGTTTCCGCGCCCTTATGACCGAAATGTCGCTTCTCAACAGCGAACAGCAAATGATACGCTTAGGCAAATTCCTCGACGAATGGAGGGGCAATACACCACAATTGGATGATGTGATGGTGGCTGGATATAGGGTGAGGTGATTAATTTTTTTTAATAATTGTTGTAAAAAATTGTTTTTTATATCAAAATCTCTATCTTTGCCGTGAATTTTTAACGGAATCGCTATGCTTTTAAGATTTATAGTAGATAATATATCATCAGTTAAGGACGCAACGGAATTTGATATGTTTCCGTCGAGCAAAAGTCACAGCCATGATAATCACAAAGTTGAATGTGGTCATGCTACTGTATTACGTATGGGCGCTATTTATGGCGCAAATGGTGCGGGTAAAAGTAATCTTATAAACGCACTACGTCTTTTGCAAGAAATTGTTGTGTCAGAAACTCTTAACAATATAGTAGTATACGATTTGCCTTTTAAAATGAATGCTCAATCTCAGGAAAAACCATCAGGTTTTGCGATAGAGTTTTATTATAATAGTAATGTGTATTATTATCACATTGAGTTTTCAGGAAAAATAATTACATTGGAAGAATTACTATTGAGCAAAAATAATAGGGATTTGGAGTTGTTCTCACGTAGCGATTTAGATATTTCCATTAAATCCAAATATATTGGAAATGGTATTAGCGAACAATTTAAAGATGCTTTGCAAAGAATGGTTCGCCCTGATATGCTGTTGCTTTCTTTCTTAGGTAAATATTATCCTAATGAAAGTCCGATTGTTGCTGATGCCTACCAATGGTTTGTGAGTAAATTACGTATTGTTCTTCCCGATTATGCATACGGCTTTGTGCCCCATTTGTTAGATACAAATGTCGATTTTGCAAACCTCATGAATACTACTTTACCCGAATTTAAGACAGGTATCCATCAATTAAGAGTTAAAAAGAAAATAATTGACGATAAAGACGTCAATGATGAGAATCTGTTGCAATTTATTAAATGGGCAAAGGACCATCCTAATGAACCAAAATCTTTTTTTATTGGTGAAGATGAAATTAATATTATTTATGAAGATGGTAATGTAATTTTAAAATCATTAGTTGCAGTTCACAAGAATTTAGATGGAACAGAATGCTCTATATTATTTCCAAATGAATCAGATGGTACTCGACGCTTGATAGAATATATGCCGTTGTTATTTAATATTCTTCAAAAAGATTTTGTTTACGTCGTCGACGAAATCGAGCGCAGCCTTCATCCGATAATGATTAAGGATATAATTAGCAAAATCTCCGAAAGCAAGACAGCCAAGGGGCAATTGATTTTCACTACCCACGAATCGTGTTTGCTTGACCAAAATATTTTCCGCCCCGATGAAATTTGGTTTGCTCAAAAGGATGTAGAACAAGCCACGCAACTTTATCCGTTGAGCGATTTTAATATTCATAAAACAGCAAATATCGAAAACGGCTATCTAAATGGACGTTACGGTGGTATTCCTTTTTTGTCGAACCTTAAAGATTTAAATTGGTGATATGGCAATAGAACGTAGAAGGGATTACGGCAAAAAAGCACCTTCACGAGATGCTCATAAGGTGTATATAATATGCGAGGGTAGTGTTACTGAACCTCGTTATTTTACTTTTTTTGAAGGATTATCTTCTAATTTACAGGTTATTACCATTCCTTCAAAAGATGGTGAAACCGACCCGTTGAAACTGAGAGATTATGCCAAGCAAAAGTTTTTAAAAAATGGTAAACCTAATAAATTGGAATATCAAAATGGTGATACCGTGTGGTTTGTAATTGATACCGATTCTTGGGAGCACGAGGGTAAAATTGATCCTTTACGTGATTTTTGTTCTTCGCAGAATAAATCTATTGCCAAACGTTTATCATATTCCGCTTGGAATGTGGCACAAAGTAATCCATGCTTTGAAATTTGGCTCTATTATCATATTATGGAAAATCCTCCGAAAGATTTTGATGTTGATAAAGAGACATTTAAAGCATACGTAGATAGAGTTTTACCCGGAGGTTTTAAATCCGAGCGACATCCTCAATATTTAGAAGATGCTATTAGAAATGCACAAAACAACTTTTACCGTGATTCTAATGGTAAATTGAGTCTGTTTTCTACCGAAATGTATGTGTTAGGTACAGAGATTCTCCATTTTGTTAAACGCGATTTAGATAAATTGAAAAACAAGATGTTGGGATAATAGGGAAGGAGTTAATTTCCCATTCTAATTCCAAATCCTGCCATATCTGCGCCTACCCACATTTTGGTGCGGCGGTAGGTGCCGGTGCGCTGGTCTTCGGTGTGAAGGGTGATATTGAGCGGAAGGTTGCGCAACTGTATTTCGCGAAATTTGATGTGCGTAGAGCCGGTGAAATGTCCGTTGGCATCGGTGGTGATGGCGGTGTGCTGTCCGCTTTTTTCTCCCAAGAATGGCTGAAATCCCGTTCCTTCGGAGTGGTTTTTGGCGGCGGCTATTACTCTGCCTATTAGAGGCACTCCTTCGGCTTTTTGTGTCATATAATCGGCAACGCGACTGGTGAATCCGCCTTTGTCTTTGATTCTTTGTTGGTCGGCAAGGGTGAGGTAGCCTGTGGTGGTGGTTTCACCGTTTGAGAGATTCCATTTTTTGTTGGTGCCGGTAAATACGTTGCCCTCGTTGGTGATAGATATGTCGCCATTGGATTCGCGGCGGAGACCAATTCTGCCGAGCGGACCAGCGTCGAATCCTACTTCGATCCAAGGTCTTTCTTTTTCGCCGTAGGTTTTGAGGTAATGGTCGCCTGTGCCGAGACCGTCGGAACCGCCTGCGCTCATTTGCTGAGGAGGTTGCGGAGGGTCGGGCGGAAGTTCGGCAAGTATTTCGTAGAGACTATCGCGTTCGCGGCGTGGACGTTCTACCCAAAGGTCCCAATTGTTTTGAATCATTTTGCCGTTTTCCCAAGCCTTGCGGTAATTATTGTCGAGCCACGATAGGTTGGCAGCGTGAAGAACGTCGTTTTCAAAATATTCCATTACTGCGTATTTGTCGCAATATGCTCCCATAGCAATTGTCTTTTGCCACCATTCTTCAAGTGTTGGTTTAATTTCGCGATTGTAACACTCTTTGTATTGGTGCATTATGTCGATGTAGTGACTTTGCACTTTTCCTCTTACATAGGTTTCGCCGGCATCCATTTTTTGTTGAGCGGCGTTTATTTGACAGCGTACTTGTCCACGTTCGGTTTTGGCTTTTTCTAAACATTTTGCCAGATCCTTGTCTATCTCTTCGAGACGCTTTTTGTGGTTGTTGAATGCAATTTCGAGGTTGTTTTCCAAGGCTTTAAACTTGCTATTCATAGCGGGATAAATGGCAGGATAGTTAACAGGATTGCCCTTGTCGGGGTCGTACCAAAAGCCTTCGTGGTATTGAAGCATTATTTCGTAGTAACATTCCCACATTTTTAAGCACCAAAACTGACGTGCGTCGGGGTAGTAGATTACCTCGTTGTCGTTTGCCATTTGATTGCTAATTCGTTGGTACATATCGAGTTCTGGTAAATGCAGCGAAACGTTTTTCTCTGACAATTGGTTGATAATTCCTTCGGTGCGTTCAAGTTCTTTGTCAACGTTTTGCATACCCATCGATTCGTAGTAGAGTATTGCGTAACGGTCTTGATCCATCACCTCTTTGTTGCGTTCGTTGAGTTTGGTGAGGGCATTGGATACTTTGTGGTTTGATTTGCTTAGATACGATTCGTGAAGTTGCCAAATTTCAGCATTGTTGACGGGCCAAGAAAATTCTTTCATATTTTGGATAACGTCCTGACCATTAGATACTCCGCCTGCTTTGGTGGCTCGGGTAAGGCTTTCGAGGTTTTCTTTGGTAAACACCTTGTTAACTACGTTCATATAGGGGTAGGAGGGGTTTTCTGCCACTTTGTACTGTTCTACCTTGATGTTGTAGATGAGCGAGAAAAACTGCATTGCCGTAATGTCGTTGAAAAAGGTCTCGGCACTTTTAAACAATGTTGTGGTGGCTTCGTAAAACTTGTTTTCTTTGATATTTACGCCAGTGAGTATTTGGTATGCCTCGCCAAAATCGGGTTGAGTAGAAAGTGCGTTCTCGGCATATTTGCGAGCGTTGATCAAATCGCCTTTTTCGAGGTAATAGTTAGCCAAATTTACTTGAACAATAGCGTTTTGGTTGTCGATAGCGAGCGCCTGCATAAATAGGTCTTTGGCATTTTCTGTTTCGCCCTTGTAAGCCATCAAAATACCGGCGTTGTTGTAGTTGAGCGCCGTAGGATTCACCACGCACAATGCAAGCGAGTATTCAATAAGAGATCCATTTACAAGGTTGAATTGAATGGCAGTCATAATGTCGGACGAGGCTTGTGTCATATACTTTTCGATTTGCTCTACCGACATATTGGCAAATTTCTGGTCGAGTGCTTGCAACTGTTGTTTTACCCCCTCCTCGGTAACCTCCATCGACGGATTGAACACGCCTTGTGTTTTTGGTTTTGAAAATTTTGACGCATACACAGGAGTGGTAAGATACTTGATGTCAGTGATTTGAATATTGCTATACGATGTTGGGTCTGCCAAATCGTTCGACGGCGACGGGTCGTTGTAAGGCTGGGCACATTTTGGCGGTTCAATGGCAGGAGTTGTGGGACGGTTTTGAGCCGCACCTCCGTTCATACGGCCGAGAGCCATATTTATCATATCGTCAACGGTCATTCCCGGGGGAAGGTCGTTAGGGTCGATTTCTTTGCGCATTTGCTCAATAATCTGCTGCTGCATATTGTTGGGCACGCCCCCTGCACCGCCTCCCGACGATTTCCATTCGGGCGATAGGCAGAGTATCATATTTTGCGGAATTTTTTTGTCTAACGTGCTGATATTCACCACTGGCATTTCTGGCGCACCAAAATCCACAGCGGCTATTTTGGTAGAATTGTAAAAAAAGCGCACCTTATTGCCTAAGGTTGAGCGGTATTCGTCGAAATAGAAATCTTTGCCGTTGAGTTTGCAAGTGCCTTGCTTTTGAAACGTCAGCCTGCCGATATTAAAAGTTTGATTAGTTTGATTAATCACTCGGTAGGTTTTGGCTTTGACATCGAGCATAAACGTGCCTTTGGCGGTATTGAGCGTAATGGCGTCGGCACTTTCGTTGAGAGTGCACGAAACGCCGTCTTTTACCGCGGTGGCAATCTGCATTTTGATGTCGGTATTTTGTTCGGGGTCGTGCACCTTGCCGTCGAAACGTATGAAGTAGTGCCCCGACGAGATGAGGTCGGCAGCGGGTTTTGACACGTAGGTGTTTTGAGCCAATGCGGCGAGTGGCATCAATAGCATTGCCGTAGCAATAATGTGGGTTGTTATTCTGTGCATAGGGGTGGGTGTTTTAAAATACTGCTGCTATTTTCTTGATTTGGTTGAGTTTGTCGATAAAATTCTTATCCTGACGTGCTGTCTGCATATTATATTTGGTCTGCATCTGCATTAGCGAATCGGCGGGAATGTCAAGCGCAGCCTCTAACATAAGTGCAATTTCTGCCGTCAGAGGCTTTTTGGCAGACAGAATATCTTGAAAAGATTCTGTCTGAACTCCAATATAAGACGCCAATTTTTCAGGTTTAATATGTCTGTACTCAATTTCTTCTGTCAAAATCTCTCCCGGATGAGTGGGGTAGAATCCATAACCTAAGTTGCTCATAATTAGTTTATTTATAATGGTTTGACAATTCAATAATGCTGCATATTACAATTCTTGTTTCTTTTTCGGAAGGATATGTTCTGAATTCAATACGATATTTGTCGTTTATCCTTACCGATTCTGTTCCTTCCTTGTCGCCAAGGAGTTTTTCGTAGTTCAATGCGCGGTATTTGTAAAGGTCATCGGGTTTTTGAATGCTTTCAAGTAAGTTCACAGTGTTGATGTATTTTTTTACTATCTGTGGTTGAAAACGATGCTTTTTGTCTCCCGAATCACCTTTATAGTATAATTGGCTTAAATACTCCTTCTCAAAAACAATTTCCATACAATATCAGATTATTTTGCAAATATACCCTTAATTCCGCAACACTTTGATTTAACTTTATTTATAAGTTCCTGAGCAACAAAAAGTTGCTCAGGATTTTGCCATGTCAGATTTTTCACTTATCTTAGTGTTGCAAATCAAAACAAGCGTAAATCGTAACAAGACATG